>NZ_JBEOWS010000029.1:0-47343 GCF_040296125.1 Streptomyces sp. NPDC002265
ACGGCGAAGGTGCCGGAATCCCGGTCGTAGGCCGCGGCCTTGACCGTGGCGTCCGCGCCCGACGCCTGCACCGGGTGCAGGCGGTAGCCCTTGCCGGCGAGCGCGTCGACGGTCTGCCGCTGGGCGGTCGGCGTCGCGTTGAACACGACGACCAGGTCACCCAGCTTCATGGTGATCACACCGGGCGTCTCGCTCTTCCCGGACAGCGGGAAGGACAGGTCCGACTGCACCTGCGCGGTGCTGCCGAGGGAGAACGCCGGCTCGGTGGTACGGATCCGCAGCAGGTCCTGGTACGCGGCCGAGGCCCCGGTGATCTGCGGGCAGCCCACGCTGACGGAGCTCAACAGCGGCTTGGCGTACGGCCACTTGGAGGCGTTGTCGGCCGCCGGCGGCAGCCCGCGCCCGAAGCCGTTGCCGTCGGCGCAGTTCCAGTGGATGGCGTTGAACCAGTCGCCGCTGTCGAAGGAGTTGCGGTCCAGCGACTTGGAGCGCAGCAGGTCCGAGCCCGCCTGGGACAGGGACGGCCCCTGGGAGAGGGCGGCCGTGGCCATGGCGAGGACCTGCATCCGGGCCCGGTCGGACGCGGAGGTGCCCTGGGGCAGCTTGTAGGTCAGGGCATCGAACAGCGACTCGTTGTCGTGGGCGTCCGTGTAGGCGAGGGCGTCGCCGGGGGCGTCCGCGTAGCCGGCGGGCGCGCCGTTGTAGTCGACCTCGGCGCCGGTGACGTCGTGGCCGTCGGTGTCGGTGAAGCGGTACTTGGCGAGGTTGCCGGTCAGACCGACCTTGATCAGGTCCTGGTAGTGGAGGAGGCGGGCCTTCTGCTCGGCCTCGGTCCCGTTGGCGGTGGAGGAGTTCGGGTCGGTGTAGAGACCGGACGCGAAGCCCTGGATGCCGGGGTCGGAGTCGAACGGACCGCCGCCGCGCACCGCGTCGCGGGCCCGGTCGGAGAAGGTCGCGATGCCGGTGCCGGCCATGTTCTGCTGGGTGGCCTGCACGAACCGGGCGTCGTTGGCGACCTCGCCGAAGTTCCAGCCCTCGCCGTAGAGGATGATCTTCTTGCCGTCGACGCCGTCCTTCGCGAGGGTCAGCGCGTCCAGCGCCTTGCGCACGGCGAGGATGTTCGCCTTGGGGTGGTGGCCCATCAGGTCGAAGCGGAAGCCGTCGACCTTGTACTCCTTGGCCCAGGTGACGATGGAGTCGACGACCAGCTTGCCCATCATGGCGTTCTCGGGCGCGGTGTTCGAGCAGCAGGTGCTGTTGGCCACCGAGCCGTCGGCCAGCAGCCGCTGGTAGTAGCCGGGCACGACCTTGTCGAGCACGGAGGTGTCGGCCTGGCCGCTGGCCGCGGTGTGGTTGTAGACGACGTCCATCACGACCCGCAGGCCGTCGTCGTTGATCGCCTTGACCATGCTGCGGAACTGGACCGTACGGGCGGTGCCGTCCGGGTCGGTGGCGTACGAGCCCTCGGGGACCGTGTAGTGGTACGGGTCGTAGCCCCAGTTGTAGGCGTCCTTCGCGGCGGTCTTCGCCACGCACTCCTGCTGCTGGTCGGAGTCGGCCGGGTAGGCGGCGAGGTCACAGCCGGGGGTGGCCTGGTCGGCCTTCTTCTCGGGGATGGTGGCGATGTCGAAGGCGGGCAGCAGATGCACGTACGAGGTGCCGGCCCCGGCCAGCTCGCGCAGGTGCTTCGAGCCGTCGCTGTTCTTGTCGGTGAAGGCCAGGTAGGTGCCCTGGTCCTTGGCCGGGACGGTCGAGTCGGCGACGGAGAAGTCCCGGATGTGCAGTTCCTGGATCTGCGCGTCCTTCAGCGGTACGGCCTTGGGCTTGACCAGGGTCGACCAGCCGCCGGGGGCGAGGGCCTTGTCGTTCAGGTCGACGACCAGGCTGCGCTCGGAGTTCGCGCTCAGCGCGACCGAGTACGGGTCGGTGACCTTGTTCGTCACGATCTTGCGGACGCTGGGGGCCCAGACCTTCACCACGTACCGGTAGGGCTTGCCCTTCCAGGAGGCGGGGCCGGTGACGGACCAGACGCCGGTCGCCGCGTCGCGGTGCATGGGCACCGTCGCGCCGGCCAGCTCCAGGGAGACGTTCTGTGCGGTGGGCGCCCAGACGGACAGGGTCGGCTTCCCGTCGCGGAAGACCGGGCCCAGGTTCGCCCTGGTCGCGTCGTACAGGTCGTCGAGCACGCCGGCGACCTGGACGCCGGTCGCGGACAGCACCGCGCCGTTGGCGGCGAGCTGGGAGGCCACGAGCTGGCCGCTCAGCGCCTCGCGCACCCGGGCGCGGTCGCGCGGGTCGACGGTCCAGGCGGTGTAGTCCTTCAGGTGCGGGAACTTCGCCTTCTGGGCGTCGGTGAGGGTGGTCTTCGTCAGTCGCAGCCAGCGCTCGTCGTCGCTGGTGAGGGCGCCGTCCTTGACGGTGATCGAGCCGTCGTGGGAGTAGCGCAGCTGGGTGGAGGCGGCCGCGTCGGAGCCGTTCCAGGCGAGGGTGTCCCGGTCGATCCAGACCGCCTTGGAGGTGGTCAGGTCGAGGGCGGCCGCGGAGCCTGCGGGCTGCGGCAGCAGGTACTTCTCCTGGCCGTTCAACAGCCACACCTCGTAGCCGTTGGCCTTGAGGTCCAGGGACTGGTCGGCGGGCAGGTCCTTGTTGTCGCCGTTGTGGATGATGTAGCTGAGGCTGGTGGCACCGTCGGTGAGCGGTACCTCGAAGACCGCGCCATAGGCGTCAGTCTTCACCGGCTTCAGGGGGCTCGGCCAGTCGGTGGGGTTCGCGGCGCCCGTCCAGACGTGCAGGCCCCAGCCGTCGTAGTCGCCGTCGGCGCGGTGGTAGTGGATGACCGCCTTGGTCTTGTCCTGCGCGGGGGCGGCGGGGTTCGCGGTCAGTACGTCCGGCTTCCCCTGCTCGATCCAGACCTCGCCCGTCTTGGTGACGTCGATGCTCCGGTCGGACGCGACGTCCTTGTTGCCGTCCTTGTCGATGACCAGGAAGCCGACGTTCGAGGCACCGGGCTTGAGCTTGACGTAGGCGAAGGCGCCGTAGGCGTCGCGGCCCGTGAAGGGGTGGCTGGCCGGCCAGTCGGTGGCCTCGCCGTCGGCGAGGTCGCCCCAGGCGTACAGGCCCCAGTCCGTGTAGTCGCCGTCCGTGCGCTTGTAGTGGACGACCGCGTAGTCGCGGGAGGACGCGGTGGGGATCTCCGGGGCGGGCGCGGTGCCCGTGCTGGAGCTCGCGGTGGCGCTCGCGGTCCTCCCGGCGGAGTCGATCACGACCGCCTTGTAGCGCAGCGCGGTGCCGGCCGGTACGTCCTTGCCGATGGTCTGGGTGACCTTGTACGGGGCGTGGTCGGCGGAGCCGAGCGTGACCCACTTGCCGTTGCCGGTCTGGGCGGCGAAGACGACCCGGTCGAGCTGGCCGCCCGTGACGTCGGCGGTGAGCTCGACGGTCCCGGTGGCGCCGGCGTCCGGGGCCTTGAGGGTGACCGTCGGCCCGGTGGCGGGCTTGGCGAGGCGTCCGGCCGCCTTGAGGACGACGGCGGATCCGGCGGGGACGGTGACGGTGACCTTGCGGTCGGCGTCCGAGGCGACGACGGCGCCGGTGCCGTACACGCCCCGGTAGGCCATGCGGGCCGAGCCGGTGGCGAAGGTGGCGCTCTGCGCCGTGCCGGCGTTGTTGAAGGCGACGACGTACTCGGCGCCGGTCTTCGCGTCGGTGCGGGTGAAGGCGTAGACGCCGGGGCCGTCGGCCGCGTACCGCTGGGTCTGGACGCCGTCGGTGAGCGCCGGGTTGTCCTTGCGCAGCTTCGAGAGGGCGCTGATCTGCTTGTAGAGCGGCGCGCTCGTGTCGTAGGCGTCGCTCGCGTGGGTACGGGCGGTGCCGATCTCGTCGTCGTCGAGGTAGTCGGCGACCTTGGAGGCGAACATCGTCTGGCGGGCGTCCTTGTCGCCGCCGGAGCCGGTGAAGCCCTGCTCGTCGCCGTAGTAGACGACGGGGTTGCCGCGGCTGAGGAACATCAGCTCGTTGGCGAGCTTGTCCTTCTTGAGCAGTTCGGCGTCGGTGGCCTTCGGGTTGTCCTGGTTCAGGAAGTACCCGATGCGGCCCATGTCGTGGTTGCCGAGGAAGGTGACCTGCTCGTAGGCGTTGGCCTTGTCGGTCGTGTACTTGTAGTCGTCGCCGAAGACGGTGGCCAGCTTCTGCGCGCTGCCGCCCTGGGAGGCGTACTGGCGGGCCGCGTCCTGGAAGGGGAAGTCGAGGGTGGCGTCGAGCCGGCCCTGGGTGACGTACGGTGAGGTGATCGAGGTGTCGGCGGAGTAGACCTCGCCGAACATGAAGAAGTTCTTACGGCCGTGCGCGGCCGCGTACGCGTCCAGCGCGGTCGCCCACTGCGTCCAGAACTCCATGTCCACGTGCTTGACGGTGTCGATCCGGAAGCCGTCGACGCCGAAGTCCCGCACCCAGCGCTGGTAGATCTTCTCCATGCCGCTGACGACCTCGGGACGCTCGGTCCACAGGTCGTCCAGGCCGGAGAAGTCGCCGTAGGTGGCGTTCTCGCCGGCGTACGTCGAGTCGCCCCGGTTGTGGTACATCGTCGGGTCGTTGAGCCAGGACGGCACCTTGGCGTTCTTGTCCGCGGCGGCGACGGTCGGCGTGCGCGGGAAGGACCCGGTGCCGACGGCCGGGAACTTCCGTCCGCCGGCCGCGTAGTCGGCGTCGTCGAAGGGCTGTCCGTCCTTCGTCAGATAGGGGAAGGCGCCCTTGGACAGGTAGTCGTAGGACTTCTCCTGGTAGTCGACGACGTCGGCGGTGTGGTTGGTGATGACGTCGAAGAAGACCTTCATGCCCTTGGCGTGCGCCTTGGCGATGAGGGTGGCGAGGTCCTTGTTGGTCCCGAAGTGCGGGTCGACCTGGGTGAAGTCGGTGATCCAGTAGCCGTGGTAGCCGGCCGAGGCATCGGCGCCGGTCCCCTGCACGGGCCGGTTCTTGAAAATGGGGGCCATCCAGATGGCCGTGGTGCCCAGGTTCTTGATGTAGTCGAGCCGGTCGGTCAGGCCCTTGAGGTCACCGCCCTGGTAGAAGCCCTTGTCGGTGGGGTCGTAGCCGGTGCTCAGGCGGGAGCCGGTCAGTCCGCCCTTGTCGTTGGAGCGGTCGCCGTTGGCGAACCGGTCCGGCATGACGAAGTAGAACTGCTCCCGGGTGTCGTCGTGCCGGGCGGGCTCGGCGGCGAGCCTGGCGTCCGAGGGAGGTGCGGGCGGGGCGGCCGCGTGCGCGGCCAGGGGCTGCACCAGCGCTGCGGCGAGGGTCACGGCGGCGACGGCCGCGACCCGTCTGGCTCTGCGGATTCGGCGCGTCCCGGGCGCCGGCCAACTCGGTATCACAGGCGTGAACTCCTTGCGATTACGGCTCATTTGGGTCCGACCCCAACACCGCGGCTCGGCTTCGATGCCGGGCGCCCGCGCGACCGTATCGCTAACGAAAGGTTTACAGCAAGAGGCTTGAAACTCACAGCAAGAACTTTCACCGGCTGCCTTGACGCCCCTTCCCAACTGCCGCACTCTCCACGGTTGTTGAAGCACGTACCCTTCGTGACCTCATTTCCGGAGCCGCACATGACCAGATTTCGACGCTCGTCCCGGCCGCCCGGCACCCTGCGTCGCACCGGTACCGCGGTGGCCGCCGGCGCCCTCGCGCTGGCCGGGGCGGTGGCCCTGCCGGCCGCCCCGGCGCGGGCCGACGCCTCCGCCAAGGGCGATGTGATCGCCAACCTGTGGGAGTGGAACTGGGACTCGATCGCGTCCGAGTGCACGAACGTGCTCGGCCCGGCCGGGTACGGCGCGGTCCAGGTCGCACCGCCCGCCGAGTCCCTCAAGCAGTCCAGCTACTACTGGTGGGACGTCTACCAGCCGTACGCGTACAACCTGAACAGCCGCTTCGGGACGGCGGCGAAGTTCGCGTCCATGGTGAGCACCTGCCACGCGGCGGGCGTGAAGGTGTACACGGACGCGGTGATCAACCACACCGCCGCCCAGACCGGCACCGGCTACAACGGCACCACGGTGACCAGCAAGTACGACACCCCGGACTGGGACCGCGCGGACTACCACGACTCCACCTCGTGCCCCACGTCCGACCTGACCATCCAGGACTACTCCAGCCTCACCCAGGTGCAGAACTGCGAGCTGCTGGGGCTGCCCGACCTCAAGACCGGTTCCGACACGGTCCGCGCAGGCATCGCCGACTTCCTGAACGACCAGCTCGCGCTCGGTGTCGACGGCTTCCGCGTCGACGCGTCCAAGCACATCCCCGAGGCCGACCTCGCCGCCATCGAGGCGAAGCTGACCGACACCACCTCCGGCAAGGACCCGTACGTCTTCCAGGAGATCTACCCGGGTTCGACCCCGCAGCCGGCCGACTACTACGCCTCCGGCGACGTCCTGGACTTCACCTACGCGAGCAGGCTGAAGTCCGCCTTCCAGGGCAATGTCTCCGATCTCGCCTCGCTCGGGAGCAGCGGCATCCTGCCCGCCGCGAACTCGGTGTCGTTCGTGACCAACCACGACACCGAGCGCAACGGTCTGCACCTGAGCTACAAGGACGGCGACACCTACAAGCTCGCCAACCTCTTCCAGCTCGCCTACAAGTGGTCGACGCCGACCGTGTACGCCGGCTGGGAGTGGACCCAGAGCGACCAGGCCCCGCCGAACTCCGCCGGGTTCGTGACCAACACGGACTGTTCCAGTGGCTCCTGGTACTGCCTGGACCGGGACACCGCCGTGGTCGGCATGGTCGCCTGGCACAACGCGGCCGACACGGCCGCCGTGTCCGACTGGCAGACCAAGTCCTCCGGTGTGATCGGCTTCGGCCGCGGCGGCGCGGGCTTCTTCGCCCTCAACAACGGTTCCTCGGCGGCCACTTACACCTTCACCACGAGCATGGCCGACGGCACGTACAAGAACGTGATCGACGGCGGCGCGAGCACGGTGACGGTGTCGGGCGGCAGCGCGTCGATCACCGTCCCGGCGAAGAGCGCGGTCGCCTTCTACAACTCCTCCTACACCTGCACGGTGGGCTGCGACGACACCGGCGGCGGTGACGGCGGCTCGGCCGCCACGGTCAGCGCCACCTTCGACGAGTACGCGTCCACCACCAGCGGTACCGGCGTCTACGTGGTCGGCTCGCTGCCGGCGCTGGGCGGCTGGGACACCTCCAAGGCGGTCCCGCTCTCGTCCGCCGGGTACCCGGTCTGGTCCGGGGAGGTGAGCGTGCCGATCAACACGTCCTTCACGTTCAAGTACATCAAGAAGGACGCCTCGGGCAATGTCACCTGGGAGTCGAACGCCGACCGGTCGGCCTCCGCGGGGACTTCGGCGATCACCGTGAACAGCTCCTGGAACGTGGCGACAGCCGACGCCACCGACGTCACCTTCAACGAGTACGCGACGACCGACTGGGGCACCAACGTCTACGTCGTCGGCTCCATCGCCTCGCTCGGTTCCTGGAACACGAGCGACGCGATCCCGCTGTCGTCCGCCGCGTACCCGACCTGGAGCAGGCTGGTCATCGTCCCCAGGAGCACGGCCTTCACGTACAAGTACATCAAGAAGGACGGCTCCGGGAACGTGACCTGGGAGTCCGGCACGAACCGCTCGTACACGACGGGCAGTTCGTCCGGCTACACCACGAGTGACACGTGGAAGTGACCTGCCCGGCTCAGCAGCCCGACTTGCCGGAGTAGATCGCCAGGGCCGTGTTGGCGGCCAGGGTGGCGGTGAACTGCCCGCTGGAGTTCACCGCCACCGTCGTGTTGTTCTGCACGTTGCAGTACGTGCCCGCCGCCAGCGACGTCTGGTAGGTCCGGGTGAGGGACGAGGTCTCGTGGTTGATGGCCACGAAGCCCTTGCTGCCGCGGCCGAAGGCGATCGCGTCGTTTCCGTCGTCCCACCAGTTGGAGACGGCCTGGCCCCGGGTCGCGTTGCGGAAGGCGACCATCGACTTGATCTCGGGCCAGGCGTGCTGGCACTTCCAGCCGTCCTGCCAGCAGGCGTTGACCGTGCCGCCGTTGGGCGGGCCGGCGTCCACGTCCGACCACTCGTAGCCGGAGTTGATGTCCGGGGCGCCGTAGGGGTAGGCGAGCATGAAGACGTTGGCGAGGGTGTAGTTCGCGCCGTCCTTGTAGTTGAGCGTCGAGCCGTTGCGCTCGGTGTCGTGGTTGTCGACGAACACCCCGGCCACCGAGCTGCTCATGTAGCCCCAGCCCTCGCCGTAGTTCTTCAGGTAGGCGAGGTTCTCGTTGTTGAAGACCCGCTTGAGGTCGTAGGCGTAGCGGAACTCCTGGACGTCGCCGTTGCCGGTGTACTCGGTGGGCTGGACCGCCTCGCCCGAGCCGTAGATGACCTCCTGCTTCCAGTACACCGAGGGGTTGGTCAGCCGGGACTTGATGTTGGCGAGGTCGGCGCTGTCGATGTGCTTGGCCGCGTCGATGCGGAAACCGTCCACGCCCAGGGTGAGCAGGTCGTTCAGATAGCCGGCGATGGTCTTGCGGACGTACTCCTCGCCGGTGTCGAGGTCGGCGAGGCCGACGAGTTCGCAGTGCTGCACGTTCCAGCGGTCGCTGTAGTTGCTGACCTGGGAGGTGCAGTCGTCGAAGTCGTAGGAGGAGTACAGGCCGGGGTAGTTGTACTTCGTGTACGACGAGCCGCCGGTGCCGGTGCTGCCGGTGCCCGCCGACATGTGGTTCACGACGCTGTCGACGACCACCTTCACCCCCGCCGCGTGGCAGGTGTTCACCATGTTCTGGAACGCGGTGCGGTCGCCGAGCCGGCCGGCGATCTTGTACGACACCGGCTGGTACGAGGTCCACCACTGCGAGCCCTGTATGTGCTCGGCGGGCGGCGAGACCTGGACGTACCCGTAGCCCGCGGGGCCCAGGGTGTTGGTGCACTCCTTGGCGACCGAGGCGAACTTCCACTCGAAGAGGACGGCGGTGACGTCCTTGGTGCCGGGCGGGGAGGCCTGTGCCATGGTCGGGGTCATGACAAGGGTGGTGGCGGCGAGGGCCAGCGCCCCCGAGAGGATTCTGCGTGCCATGTGGGGTTCCTTCGTCACTGAAGGTTCTTGCTGAAAAGTTTCCGCAAACTTGCGGTGACGAAGATGTTAAAGGCCCGCTGCCTGAAAAGGCAGCGGGCCGTGTGAAGTTGATGCAAGAACTTTCGGTGCGGCCGGTCAGGCCGTGGCGAACCAGACGGTCGTGTCGGCCGGCACCTTCGTCTCGCCGCCGGCCTCGGTCACCTCACCGCTGGCCAGCAGGACCCGTCCGTACGCCGGGACGTTCACCGACTCGCCCGTGGTGTTGGTGACGCACACGAACTTCCCGCGCCGGAAGGCGAGAGCGCCCTCGGGGGCTCGCAGCCACTCCACCGTGTCGCCCTCGCCCAGGTCGGCCTGGCCGCGCCGGACGGCGAGCGCGCTGCGGTACAGCTCCAGGGTGGAGCCGGGCACGCCCTGCTGGGCCTCGACGCTCAGCTCGCCCCAGGAGTCGGGCTGCGGCAGCCAGCTGCCGCCGCTGCCGAAGCCGTACGAGGAGCCCTCGCGGGTCCACGGGATCGGCACCCGGCAGCCGTCGCGGAAGCCGTCCTGGCCCGCGCCGCGGAAGAACGCCGGGTCCTGGCGCACCTCGTCCGGCAGGTCCACGACGTCCGGCAGACCGAGCTCCTCGCCCTGGTAGACGTAGGCGGAACCGGGCAGCGCCAGCATCAGCAGCGTGGCCGCCCGGGCCCGGCGCAGACCGAGCTCGCGGTCGCCGGCCGTGCGGATCTGGGTGCCGAGGCCGGGCGGGTTGGCGAACCGGGTGGCGTGCCGGGTGACGTCGTGGTTGGACAGCACCCAGGTGGCGGGGGCGCCGACCGGGCGCATGGCCTCCAGGGTGCGGTCGACGACCTTGCGCAGCTCGGCCGCGTCCCACTCGGTGCCCAGGTACTGGAAGTTGAAGGCCTGGTGCAGCTCGTCGGGGCGGACGTAGTTCGCGGTGCGCTCGACGGTCGGGGTCCACGCCTCGGCGACGAGGATGCGCTCGCCCGCGTACTCGTCGACGACCGTGCGCCACTGCCGGTAGATGGCGTGCACGCCGTCCTGGTCGAAGAACGGCATGACATCGTTGCCCAGCAGCTTGAGCTGATCGTGGGAGCCGAGGTCGGGCAGACCGGGCGCCTTGACCAGGCCGTGGGCGACGTCGATGCGGAACCCGTCGACGCCCATGTCCAGCCAGAAGCGCAGGATCGAGCGGAACTCGTCGCCCACCGCCGGGTGGTCCCAGTTGAAGTCGGGCTGCTCGGGGGCGAACAGGTGCAGGTACCACTCGCCGTCCGCGACCCGGGTCCAGGCCGGTCCGCCGAAGATGGACTCCCAGTCGTTGGGCGGCAGTTCGCCGTTCTCGCCCTTGCCGGGGCGGAAGTGGTAGCGCTCGCGCAGCGGGGAGCCGGGGCCCTCCTCCAGCGCGCGCTTGAACCACTCGTGCTGGTCGGAGGAGTGGTTGGGGACCAGGTCGACGATGATCCTGAGACCGAGCGCACGGGCGTCGCGGATCAGCGCGTCGGCGTCCAGGAGGTTGCCGAACATGGGGTCCACCGCGCGGTAGTCGGCGACGTCGTAGCCGGCGTCGGCCTGCGGCGAGGCGTAGAAGGGGCTGAGCCAGACGGCGTCGACACCGAGGTCGCGCAGGTACGGAAGTCTGGCGCGTACGCCCTCCAGGTCCCCCATGCCGTCGCCGTTGCTGTCGGCGAAGCTGCGCGGATAGACCTGGTAGATGACCGCGTCCCGCCACCAGTCGCGGCTCTGGGCGACGGTGGCGACGGCGGTGCTTTCGGCCGGGTCGGCGGAGTGCTGGCTCATGGCGTCCTTGATGCGATCGGAGTCCCCCCCTCAAGCGGAGCCGAGTGCGGGGGAGGTTCGGGTCGACGGGTCGGTGCTGGTGGGGGGTGACGAGGCGGCCGCGGTGCCTGCGGGGTCGGATGGGGCACCGCGGCCGCCACCCGCGCGGTCAGGCGCGCGGGAGCCGTGGGGGCGTCGAGGGCGTCAGCCCTTCGTGCCGCCCGCGGTGAGGCCGGTCACCAGGTTCTTCTGCACGAGGTAGAAGAACGCGGCGGCCGGTATCGCGATCAGCACGGCGGTCGCTGCCATCAGGTTGCGCTGGGCGTCGTGCTCGCTGACGAAGGACTGGAGGCCGACGGCGAGGGTGTACTTGTCGTCGCTCAGCATGAACGTCGAGGCGAAGGCGACCTCGCTGAAGGCGGTGAGGAAGTTGTAGAAGGCGGCCACCGCGAGTCCCGGCTTGGCCAGCGGCAGGATGAGCCGGAAGAAGGTGCCGAAGGGGGTGAGCCCGTCGACGCGTCCGGCCTCGTCGATCTCGAAGGGGATGGTGTCGAAGTACCCCTTGAGCAGCCAGGCGCTGTACGGGATGACGGTCGTGCAGTACACGAGGATCAGACCGAAGTAGCTGTCGATGAGACCCAGGTCCGAGAGGATCTGGTACATCGGCACCATCAGGACCGCGACCGGGAACATCTGCGTGACCAGCAGGATCCACATGAACTTCTTGTAGCCGGGGAAGCGCATGCGGGAGACCGCGTAGCCGGTGGTGGCGGCGATCAGCACACCGATGAGCGTGGTGCCGAGCGTGACGATCAGCGAGCTCTTCAGCCAGTCGAAGAACTGCGTGTGCTCCAGGACGAACGTGTAGTTGTCGAACGTCATCTTGCCCCAGATGCCGCCGGGGTGGAGGTAGTCGTCCTTGTCCGGTCCGAGGGACAGATAGACCAGCCAGCCGATCGGGAAGAGCGCGATCAGGCTCGCGACGGTCAGCACACCGTGGGAGGCGAGGGAGCCGGCGAGGCTGGTCTCGCCCCGGCGCCGGGTCTTCTTGCGGGGGGCCGCGGCCGGGGTCTGCTCGGTCACCGGGGCGGAGGTCTCGACTGTGGTCGTACTCATGGGATCTCCTGCCTCAGATCGCGAGCTGCTGCTCGTTGCGGTTCAGCCAGCGACGGTAGAACGAGGTGAAAACGATCAGGATGGCCAGCAGCAGGATGCCGTAGGCCGCCGACTGCGCGAAGTCGCGCGGCTGCTGTCCGAAGCCGAGGAAGTAGGCCCAGGTAACGAGGATCTGGGCGTCGGGGGCGGTGTTGCCGAACAGCAGGAAGATCACGGCGAACTGGTTGAAGGTCCAAATGATGCCGAGCAGCACGACGGTGGAGCTGACCGAGCGCAGACCCGGCAGGGTCACGTACCGGAAGCGCTGCCAGGTGCTCGCCCCGTCCATCTCCGCGGCCTCGTACAGGGAGGCGTCGATGGACTGGAGGCCGCCGAGCAGGGAGACCATCATGAACGGCACACCGCACCAGGTGTTGACCATGATCGCGGCGAACCGCTGCCAGAAGGTGTCCTCCAGCCACAGGGGCGAGGGCAGGTGCAGGGCGTCCAGGGCGGAGTTGATGATGCCGCCGTCGGCGAGCATGAAGCGCCAGCCGAAGACGGTGACGAAGGTGGGCACGGCCCACGGCAGGACCAGCACCAGCCGGTAGAGGGTGCGCCCGCGCAGCTTCTGGTTCAGCAGCAGCGCGAGGCCGAGGCCGACGGTGTAGTGCAGCGCCACGCACAGCGCGGTCCACACGATCGTCCAGACGAAGTGCGACCAGAAGCGGTCGTACGCCGTCGGGCCGAACAGGATGTCCTTGTAGTTGTCCAGCCCGATGAACTTGTAGGTGGCGTCGATGTGGTTGACGCCGATCGTGCGGGCCGTGTTGAGGCTGTTGGCGTCGGTCAGGGTGAGGTAGAGGCCGTACACCAGGGGGTAGAGCACGAGGACGCCGAGCACGACGGCCACGGGGGCGATCATCGCGTACGCGTACCAGTGCTTGTGGTATCCGTGCTTCAGGCGTTGGCCCAGCCCGGGCCGTGGCGCGCGGTCACCGTGGCGCTTGCCGGTGGCGCGGTCGATGGCGACTGTCATGTTCGACACCTTCTGGAAGTTCTACGGCTCTGGGAAGCGGCTGGGCGGGGCGGACCGGCCTCGGCCGGTGCAGGCCGGTGGCCGCCGGATCCTTCCCCTGCTTTCACAGGGGGATCCGGCGGCCACTGGTCATCACTTGCTGAAGTCCGGCACCAGCTTGGCGATCGCCAGCTCGACGTTGCTCAGACCCTTGTCGAGGGACTCCTTGCCACCCGCGATCTTGGGCAGCTCGGTGTCCAGCGGACCCCACAGGGAGCTGTACTCGGGCAGCGCGGGGCGCGGCTGGGCGGCGGCGAGGACCGTGCCGTAGCCGGCGATGCCCGGGTCGGCCTTGACCTGGTCGGTGTAGGCGTCGTCACGCGTGGGCAGCGTGGAGTTCTTCAGCGCGATGGTCGACTGGCTCTTGGCCGAGGTCATGAAGTTCACGAACTTCAGCGCGGCGTCCTGGTGGGCCTTGTCCGAACCGGCGTAGACCGAGAGGTTGTGGCCACCGGTCGGGGCGCCCGCCTTGCCGGCGGAGCCGGCCGGGACGGTGGCGATGCCGAGGTTGGACTTGTCGGAGAACGCCGAACCCTTGTAGAAGTTCGTGATCTCCCACGGACCCTGGACGATCGCAGCGACCTTGCCGTTGACGAACGCGTCCTGGATGTGGGCGTAGGCGTCGGCGGTGGTGTCCGCCTTGTGCAGGCCCTTGCCGGAGAACAGGCCGAGCCAGGTGCCGTACGCCTTCTTCGCGGCGTCCGAGTTCACCGTGATCTTCTTGGCGGCGGCGTCGACGGTGTCGGTGCCCTCGCCGTAGAGGAAGCTCTGGGCGTAGTAGGCCTGGGTGGAGCCCCAGTAGCCGTCGACACCGGTCTTGGCCTTGATGGTGGCCGCGTCCTTCTTCAGGTCGTCCCAGGTCTTGGGCGCCTCGGTGATGCCGGCCTTGGTGAAGAGCTGCTTGTTGTAGACCAGCGCGAGGGTGTCGGTGACCAGCGGCACGCCGTAGGTCTTGCCCTCGTACTGGGCCTGCGTGACCAGGTTGGACTTGAACTTGGCCTGGTCCTTGAGGGCCTCGGTGCCGTCCAGCGGCAGGAAGTAGCCCTTCTTGGCGAAGGCGGGGGTCCAGCCGACCTCGGAGCGCAGGACGTCCGGGGCGCCGGAGGCACCGGCGGCCGTGTCGAACTTGTTCTGCGCCTGGTCGAAGGGCACGTTGACGTACTTGACCTTGATGTTCTTGTTGGCGGCCTCGAACTCCTTGACCAAGGCCTGGTACGTCGGCGCCTCGTTGGTGGCGTTGGACGTGTCCCACCAGGTGATGGTGACCGGACCGCCGGCCTTGTCGCCACTGCTGTCGCCACCGCCGCAGGCCGTCGCCGCGAGGGCGAAGGACGCCACCAGCGCGCTGGCCGCTATGCCACGCCGCATGAGTTCTCCTTGAGGGTTAAGCCCGTGTACTGACAGGTGGCGGTCCCGTCCGCCGCCCCTGCCGACTTGCCGACTGCGCCGTTGCGGCCGCCGGGCGACGAGAACGTAACAGCCATGTAAGCGTTGCGAAAGACCTTGCAGAAAAAAAGCGCAAGAGGTCACAGAAGTTACTCCGCCGTGACCTCTCCTCGACCGGCGCGAGACCGCTGTATTGCGGGGCTGAGCGGGAAGCGACCCGGTTGTGCAAGACTCTGCAAGCTCTTGCCATCCATTTCCGGCACGGGGATTATCCGTTGCGGGAACAGGACGCCGACCAGAACTCGAGGACCCGATGACGCAGCAGCCCGCAGGGCGCCGTCCGACCACCCGCTCACGGCGTCCGATTGGTGTGCAAGGTGAGATCCGACCGGTACAGTCCAGTGCCGTGACCACCAGGCTTGCCGACATCGCCGCACAGGCGGGAGTGAGCGAAGCGACCGTCAGCCGCGTCCTCAACGGGAAGCCGGGCGTCGCCGCCACCACCCGCCAGTCCGTGCTGGCCGCACTCGACGTACTGGGCTACGAACGCCCGGTGCGGCTGCGCCAGCGCAGCGCGGGCCTGGTGGGCCTGATCACCCCGGAGCTGGAGAACCCCATATTCCCGGCCCTCGCCCAGGTCATCGGGCAGGCGCTGACCAGGCAGGGCTACACCCCGGTGCTCGCCACCCAGACCCCCGGCGGGTCGACGGAGGACGAGCTGACCGAGATGCTCGTCGACCGCGGGGTCGCCGGCATCATCTACGTCTCCGGACTCCACGCCGACACCACCGCCGACATGCAGCGCTACGAGCAGCTGCGGGCGCAGGGCGTGCCGTTCGTGCTCGTCGACGGCTTCTCGCCCAAGGTGCAGGCGCCGTTCATCTCCCCCGACGACCGGGCCGCCATGACGCTGGCGGTCACGCATCTGGTGTCGCTGGGCCACACCAGGATCGGGCTCGCGCTCGGCCCCAAGCGGTTCGTACCGGTCCAGCGGAAGATCGACGGATTCGTCCGGGCGGTGCAGGACCAGCTGGGCCTGCACGCCGAGACGATCGAGTCCGAGCTCGTCCAGCACTCGCTGTACACCCTGGAGGGCGGCCAGGCCGCCACCAACGCGCTCATCGAGCGGGACTGCACGGCGATCGTCTGCGCCAGCGACATGATGGCGCTCGGTGCGATACGGGCGGCGCGGCAGCGGGGGCTGAGCGTCCCGCAGGACGTGTCGGTGGTCGGCTTCGACGACTCCCCGCTGATCGCGTTCACCGACCCGCCGCTGACCACGGTCCGCAAGCCGGTCCCGGCGATGGGGCAGGCCGCGGTGCGCACGCTGCTGGAGGAGATCGGCGGGACGCCCGCGCCGCACAGCGAGTTCGTGTTCATGCCGGAACTGGTGGTGCGGGGATCGACCGCGTCGGCCCCCGGCGAGCGCAACCGCCCGTAGCCGAGCGCGCCGGATCGGGGCGCACGCCGTCGGGCGCCCCGGCAGGCCCCGCACCCAGAACATGCGCCCCCGCCCCGACCAGCGGATGAGCGGGGGCGGATCCCTTTTCTGGCAGACTTTGCGGTTATGGGCGAACCGACCGTGACGACACAGGAAGGCCGCGAACGGGCGGTTGTTCCGAAGTCGGTCACGGACGGGGCCGTGGCGGATCTGCTGCGCCGGCTGCGCACCCCGCGCCGGCCCCGGCTGTGGTTCGAGATCCTGCTGATCGGCGTGAGCTACTGGACGTACTCACTGATCCGCAACGCCGTGCCCGAGCAGCGGGCGCAGGCCCTGCGCAACGCCGACTGGATCTGGCGGACCGAGCACCGGCTGGGCGTCGCCGTCGAGGAGTCGGTCAACCATGCCGTGAACTCGGTGAATTGGCTGATCGTCGGCATGAACTACTACTACGCGACACTGCACTTCGCGGTGACGCTGGGTGTGCTGGTGTGGCTGTACCGGTGGCATCCCGGCCGCTACGCGGCAACCCGTCTCGCCCTGTTCGCGACGACGGGCGTGGCGCTGGTCGGTTACTACCTGTATCCGCTGGCGCCGCCCCGGCTGATGAAGGGCGCGGGCTTCGTCGACACCGTCATGGTGCACCACACCTGGGGCTCGATGGCGTCCGGCGACCTCAAGCACATGTCGAACCAGTACGCCGCGATGCCGTCGATGCACATCGGCTGGTCGCTGTGGTGCGGGCTGACGGTCTTCGCGCTGGCCCGGGTCCCGTGGGCGCGGCTGCTGGGGCTGCTCTACCCGGCGACGACACTGGGCGTCATCGTCGCCACCGCCAACCACTTCTGGCTGGACGCGGTGGGCGGTCTGCTCTGCCTGGTGTTCGGCTTCGCACTGACACGTGTGTGGTACGGAGAGCTGCCGTACGGTCTCCCGCGCGAACGGGAACGCGAGCGGGAGCCGGAACGGGAGCACCCGGGGGCACGGGAACGCGAGCGGGAGCGGCGCCGGGCCGCCCGGCCGGCCGGGACAGCCGGGGCGGCGGGGACAGCCGGGGCAGCCGGTACGGCCGCGACCGAGACGGCCGGGACGGCCGACGGACCGGCGGACGGCAGCGGCTGACCGGGCCGTCCGGACGTCGGCCACCGACCGGGCCGGGCCGCAAGGCGGCAGCGGCACACCGGGCCGTCCGGCCGTCAGCGCGGCTGCCGCGCGGGCGCGGTCACCGTCACCGCTCGCCCGCAGCCCCGTAGAACAGCTCCTCGACCACGGCCCGCGCCCTGCGTGTCGTACGCCGGTAGTCGTCGAGCATGTCGCCCGCGTGACCGGGGCTGTAGCCCAGGTAGCGGCCGACCGCGGCCAGCTCGCGGGGGTCGGAGGGGAAGGTGTCCCCGGCCCGGCCGCGTACCAGCATGACGGCGTTGCGCACCCGGGTCGCCAGGATCCACGCCTCGTCGAGGATGGCGGCGTCCTCGCCGCCGAGCAGCTCGGCGGCGCGGGCTGCGGCCAGCGCCTCCCGGGTGCGGGTGGTGCGCAGACCCGGCTCCGCCCAGCCGTGCCGCAGCTGGAGCAGTTGCACGGTCCACTCGACGTCGGACAGCCCGCCGGGACCGAGCTTGGTGTGCAGCTTGGGGTCGGCGCCACGCGGCAGCCGCTCGGACTCCATCCGGGCCTTCAGCCGCCGGATCTCGCGCACCGCCTCGTCGCCGAGCCCCTCCGCCGGGTAGCGCAGCGGGTCGACGAGGTCGAGGAAGCGGAGGCCCAGCTCCGGGTCCCCGGCGACCTGCTCGGCCCGCAGCAGGGCCTGCGACTCCCAGACCAGGGACCAGCGGCGGTAGTAGGCCTCGTAGGACTTCAGCGTCCGCACCAGCGGGCCGGACTTGCCCTCCGGGCGCAGGTCGGCGTCGATGAGCAGGGGCGGGTCGGCGCTGGGGACCTGGAGCAGCCTGCGCATCTCGGAGACGACCTTGTTGGCCGCGTCGGCGGCCTCGCGCTCGTCGACGCCCTCGCGCGGCTCGTGCACGAACAGCACGTCGGCGTCGGAGCCGTAGCCCAGTTCGTGGCCGCCGAAGCGGCCCATGCCGATGATCGCGAAGCGGGTGGGCAGCTGATCGCCCCAGCCCTCGCGCACCACCGCGCGCAGGGTGCCGGCCAGCGTCGCCGCGGTCAGGTCCGACACCGCGCCGCCCACCCGGTCCACCAGGGCGCCCTGGTCGGCCTCGGCCGGCTGGGTCTCGGTGCCGTAGGAGCCGACGATGTCGGCGGCGCACGTACGGAACAGTTCTCGGCGGCGGACACCGCGGGCGGCCCGGACACCGTCCTCGGCGTTCTCGGCCCGGCCGACCGCGGCCAGGGTCTCCTGTTCCAGGTGGGCGCGGGGGCGGGGTTCGAGTCCGCCGCCGTCGCCGTCGCCGAGCAGGGCCACCGCCTCGGGCGCGCGCATCAGCAGGTCCGGGGCGAGGCGGCCGGCGGACAGCACCCGTGCGAGGTTCTCGGCGGCGGCGCCCTCGTCGCGCAACAGCCGCAGGTACCAAGGGGTCTTGCCGAGCGCGTCGGAGACGTTGCGGAAGTTGAGCAGACCCGCGTCCGGTTCGGCGGAGTCCGCGAACCAGCCCAACAGGACGGGCAGCAGGGTGCGTTGGATGGCGGCCTTGCGGGTGACGCCGGAGGCGAGGGCCTCCAGGTGGCGCAGGGCCGCGGCCGGGTCGGCGTAACCGAGCGCGACCAGCCGTTCGCGTGCCGCCTCGGGGCTCAACCGGGTCTCGCCCGGCGCGAGTTGGGCGACCGCGTCGAGCAGCGGCCGGTAGAAGAGCTTCTCGTGCAGACGGCGTACGACGCTGGTGTGCCGCTTCCACTCACGGATCAGCTCGGCGGCCGGGTCGGTGCGCAGGCCCAGGGAGCGGCCGAGGCGGCGCAGGTCGGCCTCGGCCTCCGGGACGAGGTGGGTGCGGCGCAGCCGGTGGAGCTGGATGCGGTGTTCCATGGAGCGCAGGAAGCGGTAGGCCTCGTCGAGCTGGACGGCGTCCGCGCGGCCGACGTAGCCGCCCGCGGCCAGCGCGTGCAGGGCGTGCAGGGTGGTGCCGCTGCGCAGCGAGACGTCCGCCCGCCCGTGCACCAGCTGGAGCAGCTGGACGGCGAACTCGACGTCCCGCAGGCCGCCGGGACCGAGCTTCAGCTCGCGGTCGACCTCGGCGGCGGGGATGTTCTCGACCACCCGGCGGCGCATCTTCTGCACGTCGGCGACGAAGTTCTCGCGCTCGGCGACCTGCCAGACCAGGGGTTCGAGGGCTTCGACGTACGCCTCGCCGAGCGCGAGGTCCCCGGCGACCGGGCGGGCCTTGAGCAGCGCCTGGAACTCCCAGGTCTTGGCCCAGCGCTGGTAGTAGGCCAGATGGCTGGCGAGGGTGCGCACCAGCGGACCGTTTCTGCCCTCGGGGCGCAGATTGGCGTCGACGGGCCAGATGGAGCCCTCGACGGTGGTCTCGGAGCAGATCCGCATCATGTGCGAGGCCAGTCTGGTCGCCGACCTGAGGGCCTTGCCCTCGTCGGCGGCTCCGTCGGCCGCCTCGCCGACGAAGATGACGTCGACGTCGGAGACGTAGTTGAGCTCGTGACCGCCGCACTTGCCCATCGCGATCACCGCGAGCCGGCACGCGGCGGCGTCCTCGGGCGCGGCGGCACCGGCGATGCGCAGGGCGGCGCGCAGCGTCGCGGTGGCCAGGTCGGCGAGCTCGGCGGCGGTCTCGGCCAGCTCGGTGGTGCCGCACACGTCACGGGCGGCGATGGACAGCAGGCAGCGGCGGTAGGCGACGCGCAGCGAGACGGGGTCCACGGCCTGCGCCAGGCCGCGTTCGAACTCCTCGACCCCGGGGTGGAGATCGCGCGGCTCGTAGGTGACGAGCTCCTCCCAGTCGCGCGGGTGCCGGGCGAGGTGGTCGGCTAGCGCGGCGGAGGCGCCGAGCACGCCGAGCAGCCGGTCGCGCAGCGGCTTGGCCGCTATCAGCGTGTCGAGCAGCTCGCGGCGGGCCGCGGGGCCGGGCTGCGCCTCCAGCATCCGGACGAGGCCGTGCAGCGCGAGGTCGGGGTCGGCGGTCACGCCCAGCGCCTCCAGGAGCACCGGGTCGTCGCGGACGCCCGCGAGCTCGGGGCTGTCCAGAAGCCGTTCCGCGGCCGAGGGATCGGTGAAGCCGTGCCGCAGCAGCCTGGTGAAGGTGCTGCTCCTGCGCCCCGGCGCCGTCATCCCCGGCCTCCCGTCGGATCGAGCCATCGGATCAAGGTCGTACTGGCCCGAGCCTAACCGGAGTCCCTGGCCGAAGCTCCGGGGCCGACGCCTGCGAGTCACGCCGACGGGCGGTGTGCGCCCGCCCGGGGGAGGATCGTGACCGGATTCCGGCGCCCCGGCCGGAGGGCTCGATTCCGTAATGGCCGCAGTAGTTCATCCGATCTTCATCCACCGGGTTTCACGCCGTGGGACAGGGGAATTTTGGCGTGCGCATGCTCTGTCCGCACCGCCACCCCGTTCCTTCCCATCGGAGGTAGATGTGTCCGGCAGTTCCGTGTACCGCCGCAGTCGCGCCGCCGTGGCGTCCGGGCTGGCCCTCGCGGCCGCCGCGGTCGGCCTGTGGACCGGCCTCGGCGGCTCCTCGACCGCGCAGGCCGCGGCCTCGGTGCCGACCCCGGACCACGTGGTCGTGGTGGTCTTCGAGAACCACGCCTACAGCCAGGTCATCGGCTCCTCGAGCGCCCCCTACATCAACTCGCTCAGGACGGGCGGCGCCAACCTCAGCCAGTCCTACGCCATGACCCACCCGAGCCAGCCGAACTACTTCGCCCTGTTCTCCGGCTCCACCCAGGGCATCACGGACGACAGCTGCTACACGCCCGGCTTCTCCTCGGCCGCCAACCTGGCCTCGGAGGTGATCGCGGCCGGCCGCACCTGGGCCAGCTACAACGAGACGCTGCCCAGCCAGGGCTCGACCACGTGCAGCAGTGGCAACTACGCCCGCAAGCACAACCCGTGGTTCGGCTTCAGCAACGTCCCGACCTCGACGGCGAAGACCTTCGCCCAGTTCCCCACCGACTACACCACCCTGCCGAACGTCTCCTTCGTCGTCCCCAACCTGTGCAGCGACATGCACGACTGCTCGGTGGCGACCGGTGACACCTGGCTGAAGAACAACCTGAGCGCGTACGCCACCTGGGCCAAGACCCACAACAGCCTGCTCGTCGTCACCTTCGACGAGGACAACCGGCTGGCAGGCAACCGCATCCCGACGGTGCTGTACGGGCAGCCGGTGACGGCCGGGTCCAGCTCGTCGACCACGTACAACCACTACAACCTGCTGCGCACCCTGGAGGACTCGCAGGGGCTGAGCGCCCACGCGGGCAACGCGGCCTCCGCAGCGGACATCACGGGCATCTGGGCGTCCTGACATGTACGTCGCGGACAGCCGCGCCGGGGCTCCCGGCGCGCCGGTGTCCGCGGACGGCGCCGTCCGGCCTTCCGCCGGGCGGCGCCGCGCCGCGGTCGCCCCCACGGTGCTGGCCCTCGGCACGGTCAGCCTGATCACCGACGTGTCCTCGGAGATGGTGACGGCGGTCCTGCCGCTGTACCTGGTGGCGGGCCTCGGCCTGTCCCCGCTCGGCTTCGGGCTCCTGGACGGCGTCTACAACGGCTTCTCGGCCCTGGTGCGGCTGGCCGGCGGGCATCTGGCCGACCGGGGCGGGGGCCGCCACAAGTGGGTGGCGGGCATCGGCTACGGCCTCTCGGCCCTGTGCAAGCCGCTGCTGCTGCTGGCGCACACGCTCACCCCCATCGGCCTGGTGCTGGCCGCCGACCGCACCGGCAAGGGGCTGCGCACCGCCCCGCGCGACGCGCTGATCTCGCTGTCCAGCACGCCCGAGACCCGCGGCCGCGCCTTCGGCGTGCACCGGGCGATGGACACGGCGGGCGCGCTGCTCGGTCCGCTGGTGGCGTTCCTGATCCTGCGGGCGACGGTGGACGGCTACGACGCCGTGTTCACCGTGAGCTTCTGTGTGGCGGTGACCGGGGTGCTGGTCCTGGTCCTGTTCGTGCCGAACGGCGCTCCGGCGCCCCCGACGGCTCCCCCGGCACCACAGCCCGCCACGACCACCCCGGCACCGCAGTCCACCACAGCCGGCCCGGCATCGCAGCCCGCCCCGGCCGAGCGTCCCACCCTGCGGGCCGCCCTGGGCCTGCTGCGTCGGCGCGACCTGCGCCGGATCACGCTCTGCGCCCTGCTGCTGGGCCTGGCCACGGTCAGCGACTCCTTCGTCTACCTGCTGCTGCAACGCCGTCTGGGCGTCCCCGACCGCTGGTTCGCGCTGCTGCCGCTGGGCACCGCGGCGGCCTTCCTGCTGCTGGCGGTGCCGCTGGGCCGGCTGGCGGACCGGGTGGGCGGCCGCCGGGTGTTCCTGGCCGGACACGGCGCGCTGCTCCTGGCGTACGGCGTCCTGCTCTCCCCCTGGCACGGCACCGCGCTGCCGTACGCCGTCCTGCTGCTGCACGGCGGTTTCTACGCGGCCACCGACGGGGTGCTGATGGCGGCGGCCTCGGAGAGCGTGCCGCCGGCCCTGCGCTCCTCCGGTCTGGCCCTGGTCCAGACGGGCCAGGCACTCGCCCGTTTCACCTGTTCCCTGGGGTTCGGGGCGGCCTGGACACTGTGGGGCGACCGGACGGCGCTGCTGGCGTCGACGGTGGCGCTGGCGGTGTGCGCGGGCTGCTGCGCCCTGGCCCTGCGTCCCGCCCGGAAGGGCACCTCATGACCGTACGCAACCGCATCCTGGTGCTGCTCTCGGCCGTCGCCGTGCTGGCGGCGGTGGCGGCGGGCGCGGTCCTGCACGCCTCGGCCCGGGCGGAGCGCCGGGACCGGACCCAGGCGGGCGGCCCCACGGTGACGCCCGGCCCGGTCACCCTGACCGCCCGCGGCCGCCTGGTCTTCCGCAACATGGCCTGGGGCCCGCACCGCGACGAGCTCACCGCCGTCCCGGCGTCGGCCCCGGCCGGGGCGCGGACCGCCTCGGGCGTCAAGTGCCTGCGCTTCTACGCCGCCGCCGGCACCGGCGTGTGCCTCCAGGCGGTGCACGGCGCGGTCTCGGACACCTACCGCGCGCTGATCCTGGACGCCCGGCTGAAGGAGACCGCCCGCTACGACGTCCCCGGCATCCCCTCCCGCGCCCGGGTCTCCCCCAGCGGCCGCTTCGCCGCCTGGACGGCGTTCGTCGGCGGCGACTCGTACGCCGGTACGAACTTCTCCACCCGGGCGGCGATCGTGGACACCAGGACGGGGAGGCTGATCCCGTCGCTGGAGGAGTTCGGGATCGAGAAGGACGGCCGGCGCTACCGGGCGGCCGACGCGAACTTCTGGGGCGTGACCTTCGCGGCGGACGACCGCACGTTCTACGCGACGATGGCGACGAAGGGGAAGACCTACCTGGTCCGCGGCGACCTGGGGGCCCGTACCGTGACGACCGTGCGGACGAACGTGGAGTGCCCGTCGCTCTCCCCCGACGGCACCCGGATCGCCTTCAAGAAGCGCGTCGCCGGCCTGCCCGCCGACGCCCCCTGGCGGCTGTACGTCCTCGACCTGCGCACCCTGCGCGAGACCCCGCTCGCCGAGTCCCGCAGCGTGGACGACCAGGCGGTCTGGCAGGACGCCCGCACGCTCGTCTACGCCCTGCCGGGCGACTACGGGGCGGACCTGTACACCGTCCCGGCCGACGGCACGGGCCGCCCCCACCGGATCAGCACGGCGGCGGTGTCCCCCGCCTACCTCGGCTGACCGACCGGAGCCGGATCGGCTGGCCGGGCCACGTGACCCCTGCTACACCAGAGGGGAAGGAGGTACGCATGCCTCGTGGCCCAGTCAAGGGGTTGACCTCGCTCCTTGTGGCAATCGCAGTCCCACTCGCCGTGTGCGCGCTCCTGGCGACCGACCGGGCCACCTTGTCCCAGGCGAACGTGGCCCTGATCCTGATGTTCGTCGTCGCGGCCGTGGCCGCCCTCGGCCACCGGTGGGTCGCGGTCCTCACGGCACTCTCCGCCTCCGCATGGTTCGTCTACTTCTTCACGACTCCGTACAGAAGCTTCGTCCACTTCAACAACGCGGACGACGTCGTCACCGCCGGGCTGCTGCTCGTCGTCGGCCTGGCGGTCTCGCAACTGGCCCGCCGCTACACCCGCGAGCACTCCATCGCCACCACGTTGCAGCGCAGCCTGCTGCCCCGTGAGCTGCCGGAGTCCAGCACCGTCCGGTCGGCGTTCCGGTACGTGCCCGCCGAGGCGGAGGTCGGCGGGGACTGGTTCGACGTGATCCCCCTCCCGGGATTCCGCACCGCCCTGGTGGTCGGGGACGTGGTCGGCCACGGCCTGAGCTCCGCGGTCACGATGGGGCGGCTGCGCACCGCGGTCCGCAATTTCTCCACCCTCGACCTGCCGCCCGACGAGCTGCTGGCCCGCCTCGACGACCTGGTCCTCCAGATGGACGCGGAGGCGGGCGACTGCGAGGAGGGAATCGTCGCGGCCACGTGTCTGTATGCGATCTACGACCCGGTCTCCCGTGACTGCACGATGGCCAGAGCCGGTCATTTCCCGCCCGCCCTCGCCTATCCGGACGGCCGCGTGGAGCTGGTCGATCTGCCCGCAGGCCCCCCGCTCGGCGTAGGCGGCCTGCGTTTCGAGTGCGCCGGCCGGAAGCTGCCGGAGGACACGCAGCTCGTGCTCTACACCGACGGGCTCATCCACAACCGTCACCGCGACATCGGGTCCGGCCTGGAGCTGCTGAGCGACACGCTCTCCGGGGTGGGACCGGAGCCGGAGAAGACGTGCGAGACGATCCTGGAGGCGGTACTGCCCGCCCGTGCGATCGACGACGCCGCTCTCCTGGTCGCCCGGACCCGCGCGTTCCCCCGGGACCGTGTCGCCGAATGGGAGATCCCGGCCGAGCCGGCCGCGGTGTCCGCCCTGCGCACCGAGGTGCTGGCGAAGCTGGCCGACTGGAACCTGGAGGAGACCGCGTTCGCCACCGAGCTGATCCTCAGCGAGCTGGTCACCAACGCCGTCCGCTACGGGACGCCCCCCATGCGCCTTCGCCTGCTGCGCGACACGAGCCTGGTCGTGGAGGTCAGCGACGGCAGCAGCACCACCCCGCATCTGCGCTACGCGACGGACAC
The DNA here is from genome assembly GCF_040296125.1 of Streptomyces sp. NPDC002265. NCBI lineage: Bacteria > Bacillati > Actinomycetota > Actinomycetes > Kitasatosporales > Streptomycetaceae > Streptomyces > Streptomyces sp. NPDC002265. Next base: position 25,050 of record NZ_JBEOWS010000029.1, read on the forward strand.
GGACGAGGGAGGCCGCGGGATCTTCATCGTCGCCCAGCTCGCCGACCGGTGGGGAACCCGCTTCACCCCCACCGGGAAGATCGTCTGGGCCGAGCAGTCGGTCCCGTCGGTTCCCGTCGGTCCCGTCCTGGCATCGGTCGCGTGACCCCGAGTCGACCTCACACCATCGCAATGCCGGCAGCACTGATAGCCGCCCAGGCAGTCGTCCAAGGTCGTCGTCGGTCGCTGTGGGTCCCACTCCGAACGAGCAGAGGGATCGTCAGCAAGCTGACGATCCCTCATGCAAGATCGAGCCTGCCGACACCCCTTCGACTGCGTCGGGCCCTTCTGCGTGAAAGGCCGAGCCCGACCGGGGCGGGGCCCGACGGCGAACTGTCGATCAGCGTGACGCGGGCGGGATGCTCTGCTCGTACTGGAAGACGTTGTAGGGGTCGTACTTCGCCTTGATCTCGCGCAGCCGCTCGAAGTGGCGTCTCCCCCAGTAGGCGGTCTCCCACTCCTGCATGCCGACGTTCGGCACGTTGACGTAGGCGCCGTCCACGAATCTGCGCATCGCCTGGCTGAATTCGGCCGTCCAGGCCTGGCACGTCGAGGTGAGCGGGTCGCAGACGCCTGGTGTCGTTGAAGGAGTCCCCCAGGCTGCGCCGATCTCGCCGTAGAAGATCGCGTCGCGGTGCACGAACGCGGTGCCGCCACGGGGCTCCTTCTTGATGGCACCGCCGAAGGCATCGACGAAGTAGTTGCTGTCCTCCGTGGGAGCGTGTCGCATGTAGTGGCCGATGACGTCGATCGCCTTCTTCGGGAACAGCTTCTTGGCGAACTGCGAGAAGAACTTGACGTTGGCGGGCTCCTGCGAGCGCGGGACCTGGGCTCCGGCAAAGATGGGGCCCCAGTTACCGACCTGCACCTTCACATCGGGCGTGCCGATCGACAGGATCGGGGCCAGCAACTTCTTGGCCTCTGCCGCCGTCCCCTCCGCGAGCCACGCGAACAGCAGGATCTGGGACTTGTGGATCTCGACCTCGGATCCGAGGCGGTTGTCGGCGAACGGTACCGTGCGCTGCCATGCGTCGAAGATCCCATGCAGGTCCCTCAGACCGTCCCAGGTCGCCTGCACGTAGGCGATGCGCTTGAGCGGGTGCACCTTGTAGGTGAGTTGCGTGACGATTCCGAAGTTGCCGTTTCCCGCCCCACGGAGCGCCCAGAGCAGGTCTGAGTGGTCCTTCATGTCGGCACGGATCACCTTGGCGCATTCGCGACCCGACGGGACGACGACCTCGGTCCCGATCAGGCTGTCGCAGGCCATGCCGAGGTAGCGGTTGAGGGGGCCGAGGCCGCCGCCGACCGTCGCACCGACCAGGCCGACGCTGCCCTCGCTTCCGGTCGTGACCGCGAGGTCCTGCTTGGCGAGCGCCGTCACCGCTTCCTGCTGGGTCAGGCCGGCGCCGACCGTCGCGATACGAGCGTCGGCGTCGATGTGGACCGACTTGAGCTGGCTGACGTCGATCACGATGCCGTTGTCGATGTTCGACCAGCCCTCCAGGGCATGGCGGCCGCTGCGTACCCGCAGTGCGACGTTGTGCTGCCGCGCCCAGGTGAGGGCGTTCACCACGTCCTGGGTCTTCTGGGCGAAGACGATGACCAGCGGGTAGTGGGAGAACAGCTGGTCGTAGTCGATGCGATCATCCGTGTACGAGGCGTCACCGGGGCGGACGATGCGACCGGTCAGCTTCGCCGGCCGACATCCCGACGACCCTTTGGTCGGGTCGCTCGCGGCCAGAAGGTCCAAGGTGCTCGCGGCCGCAATGTCCGGCGCGCCTGCGGCCGTAAGGCCCGGGACGACGACCGCCCCGGCGCCGGCGGCCGCCGACGCCCTGAGCAGGTAGCGGCGGGAAAAATCGCTCAAGGTCCAGATCCTCTCGATCGGGCTACACCGGTATGCGGCTGAGGGAGCCTTTACCCGCCAGCCGCCGGGCAGTCCTTTGTGGTCGACCTCCGCACGGTAACGGGGCGACCATGCGGTGTTTCCCGACACGCCAATTGAGGACGATGACGACAGCCTGAAGGCGTAACTCGGCGGGATCCCGTCATAACCGGTTTGGGATGCACCGGATCCCGCTCGAAGCCAATCCCTGGTCCAGGCGGTCAGAATGCGCGGGTGCTCTCAAAGATGACGGGCTCGCCGATCTCGCTGGTCAGACCGGCATCTCGCAATGGCCCGGCGAACCACCTTTCTGATAAGAATTTGTGGGCGAACCCCGGAATATCCTGCTCCTACTTCCCGCGTTGTCAGTGAGCGCCTATACGATCCCGAGCTTTCCCCACGGCTACTGATTCCCAATGCGGTTGTCAACGTCGGTGTGAACGATGGCCCAGCGTGTTGGACCGATGGCGATGCCGAACGAGTTCTCCGGGATGTCGGCGCCCCGCCACAGAAAGACGCCGGCCAAATAATCGGTTCCGTTTGCGCGGTAGAGCTGCGCGGCCCGGTCCGCGTGCGCGACGACCTCCGCGATGTCTGTCACATGGCATCCGATCTCCAACCGGTCGGTCGGCTGCCAGTACCTGAGGCTCCCGGACCGCGCAGAACAGCGCGTCAAGGCTCCGAGCAGCTACCTCGGGCACAACGATCCGGGCTTCACGCTCCGTGTCCACACGCACCTCATGCCGAGCAGCGAGGCGCGGGCCCGGAAGGCCGTCGACGACCGGAAGGCCGTCGACGACCTCTACGACGGCGCCGTTCCGGGGCCGGACGGCCCAGGGACGGCCCACGAACGGCCCAGGGCCGGTGAGACGCGGCGGGGCCGACGGTCCACGACCGTCGGCCCCGTTCGTCGCATCGGCGGGAAACCCGCCCCGACCGGCGCTTACAGCACCGGCAGGTTCTTGCGCAGCTCGAAGGCGGTGACCTCGCTGCGGTACTCCTCCCACTCCTGGCGCTTGTTGCGCAGGAAGAAGTCGAAGACGTGCTCGCCGAGGGTCTCCGCGAGGAGGTCGCTGCGCTCCATCAGGCTCAGGGCCTCGCCGAGGTTCTGCGGGAGGGGCTCGATGCCCATCGCGCGCCGCTCGGCGTCGGACAGCGCCCAGACGTCGTCCTCGGCGCCGGGCGGCAGCTCGTAGCCCTCCTCGATGCCCTTGAGGCCGGCCGCCAGGAGCACGGCGTAGGCCAGGTAGGGGTTGGTGCCGGAGTCGAGGGAGCGAACCTCGACGCGGGCGGAACCGGTCTTGCCGGGCTTGTACATCGGGACGCGGACCAGGGCCGAGCGGTTGTTGTGGCCCCAGCAGATGTACGAGGGGGCCTCGCCGCCGGCGCCCGCGGTGCGCTCGGAGCCGCCCCAGATGCGCTTGTAGGAGTTGACCCACTGGTTGGTGACGGCGGAGATCTCCGCGGCGTGCCGCAGCAGGCCCGCGATGAAGGAGCGGCCGACCTTGGAGAGCTGGTACTCGGCGCCGGACTCGTAGAACGCGTTGCGGTCGCCCTCGAAGAGGGAGAGGTGGGTGTGCATGCCGCTGCCCGGGTACTCCGAGAACGGCTTCGGCATGAAGGTGGCCTGCACGCCCTGCTCCAGCGCGACCTGCTTCATGATCAGCCGGAAGGTCATGATGTTGTCGGCCGTGGAGAGCGCGTCGGCGTAGCGCAGGTCGATCTCCTGCTGGCCGGGGGCGCCCTCGTGGTGGCTGAACTCGACCGAGATGCCCATCGACTCCAGCATGGTGATGGCCTGGCGGCGGAAGTCCTGGCCGACGTTCTGCGGGGTGTGGTCGAAGTAGCCGGAGTTGTCGGCCGGGGTCGGGCGGGAGCCGTCGAGGGGCTTGTTCTTCAGCAGGAAGAACTCGATCTCGGGATGGGTGTAGAAGGTGAAGCCCAGGTCGGAGGCGCGGGCCAGGGCGCGCTTGAGGACGTAGCGCGGGTCGGCGAAGGACGGGGAGCCGTCCGGCATCAGGATGTCGCAGAACATCCGGGCGGTGCCCGGGGCCTCGGCGCGCCACGGCAGGACCTGGAAGGTGGACGGGTCCGGCTTGGCGATCATGTCGGACTCGTAGACCCGGGCGAAACCCTCGATCGCGGAGCCGTCGAAGCCGATGCCCTCGTCGAAGGCCTGCTCGAGCTCGGCAGGGGCCACGGCCACGGACTTGAGGAAACCCAGTACGTCCGTGAACCACAGCCGTACGAACCGGATGTCGCGCTCCTCCAAGGTCCGGAGCACGAACTCCTGCTGCTTGTCCATCTTCCGCTTCCCCATCCTTGCTGGTCAGGCCGCCTGTCCCCCGCATCGCGGGAAGCGGTCGGGCACCTGAGCATCCCACCACAACACCATTTCATGCGCGTTGCAGACCTTGATCGTCCCGTCGTCATCGGGCTGAACGCCTCACGTACAGCAGATGTACTGCTCTGAAGCCCATCTTGCCTGCTCGGGGCGACATCCGTAATGGCCGCCCCCGGTCGTCTCGAATCCGGGCCCTAAATTTGCATCTCAAATGCAAGTTTTACTACCGTGTGCCACACAGCCGAGCGATCGATCATCGATTCCGAGGAGTACCCGATGCTGTCCGAACAGTCCGCCGCCACCGTCCGCGCCACTCTGCCCGCCGTGGGCGCGTCCCTCGGCGAGATCACCGACCGCTTCTACACCGGGCTGTTCGCCGCCCACCCCGAGCTGCTGCGCGACCTGTTCAACCGCGGCAACCAGGCCGCGGGCACCCAGCGCCAGGCGCTGGCCGGGTCCATCGCCGCCTTCGCGACGCACCTCCTGGAGCACCCGGACCGGCGGCCGGACGCCATGCTGGGCCGCATCGCCCACAAGCACGCCTCACTGGGCGTCAAGCCCGAGCAGTACGCGGTCGTCCACGAGCACCTCTTCGCCGCCATCGCGGGCGTGCTCGGCGAGGCCGTCACCCCCGAGGTCGCGGCCGCCTGGACCGAGGTCTACTGGCTGATGGCGAACGCGCTGATCGCGATCGAGCGACGGCTGTACGAGGAGAGCGGCACCGCCGAGTGGCGGACGTGGGAGGTCGTGGAGCGCGTCGCGGAGACGGAGGACGTCGTCACCTTCCGGCTGCGCCCGCTCGACGGGGGCCCGGTGCGCGACTTCCGGGCCGGCCAGTACGTCTCCGTCCGCGTCGGACTCCCCGACGGCGCCCGTCAGATACGCCAGTACAGCCTCTCGGGCGCGCCCGGCTCCGGCACCCTGCGCCAGATCAGCGTCAAGCGGGTCCCGGGCGACGCCACGACGCCGCAGGGCGAGGTCTCGAACCACCTGCACGCGCACGTGCGGGAGGGCGACACCCTGGAGCTCTCGGAGCCGTACGGCGACCTGGTGCTCGACGGCGCCGCGGACACGCCCCTGCTGCTCGCCTCGGCCGGCATCGGCGTGACCCCGATCGTCGCGATGCTGGGCCGGCTGGCGGAGACGGGCCACAGCGCCCCGGTCACGGTCGTCCACGGGGACCGCTCCCCGGCGCACCACGCCCTGCGCACCGAGCACGAGGCGTACGCGGCGAAGCTCCCGCAGGCGCCCGTGCACTTCTGGTACGAGAGCCAGGCTCCGGAGGGGACCGCCCGCACCGGCCTGGTCGACCTCACGGACGTGACCGTCCCGGCGGGCACGCACGCGTACCTGTGCGGGCCGCTGCCGTTCATGCGGGCGGTGCGCAGCCAGCTGATCGAGAAGGGCGTGGCCGCGGCGGACATCCACTACGAGGTGTTCGGGCCGGACCTGTGGCTCGCGGGGGCCTGAGCGGCGGAACCGGGGCGGGCCTGCCTCCGGGGCCGGCCCGCCCTGCCGGTCCGGCCCGTCGGTCCGTCCCGTCGCACTGTGCCGCGTCCGGCCCTGCGGGCCTGTCGAACAGAGATAGTGACTCGCCATCAGGTTTTGTCGTTGACCGGCGGGCCCGGGCTGCGCAAGGTGGGTGGATCAACGGCTCGTCCGCTCGTCGCCTCACCGCCCCAGGGGGACCACACGCATGAGGAAGATCCTCTACACCGCGCACATCTACATGATCGTCGGAGTGCTCAGCGGCCTGTACTACCGCGAGCTCACCAAGGCCGAGGACTTCACCGGCGACACCCAGCTCGGCGTCGTGCACACGCATCTGCTGACCCTCGGCATGCTGTTCTTCCTGATCGTGCTGGCCCTGGAGAAGCAGTTCGACCTGACCTCGCACCGGCTGTTCGGGTGGTTCTTCTGGATCTACAACGCCGGTCTCGTGGTGACGTGCACCATGATGACCCTGCACGGCACCCTGACGGTGCTGGGGCACGCGAGCAACGAGGGGATCGCCGTCGTCGCCGGGATCGGCCACATCCTGCTCACCGCCGGTCTGGTGCTCCTGTTCATCACCCTGGGCAAGCGCCTGCCCGCCTCGTCCGCGGCAGCCAGGGCCGGCGGCGAAGCCGACGGCACCCCGCTCCCGGTCGCGGTGGGCCCCGAGGGCTCCTGACCGCCCCGGTCAGCCCGGCCTGGAGATCTGCAGCAGCAGCGGCCCGGTCGGCCCGGCGATGATGTCCTGCATGGTGAGCGGGTCCAGGGTGGCGTAGAAGGCCTCCTGGGCCCGGCGCAGGGCCCCGCGCAACCGGCAGGCGGTGTTGAGGGGGCAGGGCGTGGCGCCCTCGCACTCCACGACGTCGCCCTCGCCCTCGAAGCTGCGCACGACGGCGCCCACCGACACCGTGCGGCCCTTCTCGGTGAGCGAGAGTCCGCCGCCGCGGCCGCGGCGGGCGTCGAGCAGCCCCATGTGCTGGAGCTCGGCCACGATCTTCGCGGTGTGGGTGTAGGGGACGCCCATGTCCTCGGCGACCTCGCGGGTCGTGGGTGTGGGCCCGCCGACGACGGCCAGGCGCATCAGAACGCGCAGAGCCAGGTCGGTGGAGCGCAGCAGCCTCATGCGCCCAGGGTAGATAATACGCATCCAGGCTTCAAATTATCTGGCCGGATCGTATCGTTCCGGCCTTTCCCGTGCCCTCGCTACGAGAGCGGGCATCTCTCCCCTTACGATCGGCGCACCCGAACGGTCTCACCGTCCCGCCCCCCTTTCCCCAGAAGGACAGATCTCATGGCTTCCGCCAAGAAGAGCAGCGGCGCGGCGCGCCAGGCCCGTATAGCGGAGATGCGGCGCGCCGAGCAGGCCCGCGAGCGGCGCAACCGGATCCTCGTGATCGCGGCTTCCGCGGTGGTCGTCGCGGGGCTGGTGGCCGGCGGTGTCTTCGTCGTGCGGTCGCAGTCCGACGACACCGCGGCGGCCGGCGCGAAGACCTCGGGGCACTTCACCACCGGCAAGGACGGCGTGCAGACGTGGCAGGGCAAGCTGGGCCGCACCCATGTCGCCAAGACCGTCACGTACCCGGTGGAGCCGCCGGTCGGCGGGGACCACAACCAGGTGTGGATGAACTGCAACGGCGACGTCTACGACAAGGCGCTGAACAACATGAACGCCGTGCACTCGCTGGAGCACGGCGCGGTGTGGGTGACGTACAACAGCAAGGCCGCCAAGGCCGATGTGGACGCGCTCGCGGCGAAGGTGAAGAAGACGCCGTACACGCTGATGAGCCCGGACGACAAGCAGAAGGACCCGATCATGCTGACGGCATGGGCGCACCAGCGCACGGTCAAGAGCGCGAGCGACCCGGACGTCGACGCCTTCTTCGCGAAGTTCGTCCAGGGCGAGCAGACCCCGGAGCCGGGTGCCGCCTGCACGGGCGGGCTGTCGCAGTGAGGCACGTCGGACTGATCGCGGGGGCCGCGGCGGCGGCCCTCGTCGCGGCCGGCGCGATCACCTACGCGGTCGCCGAGGACCACGGCCCCACCGCCGCCACGCCCTTGGCCGGCTCCGCGGACGCCGGGTTCGCGCGGGACATGGCGGTCCACCACCAGCAGGCCGTCGAGATGTCGTACATCGTGCGCGACCGCACGGAGGACCCGGAAGTACGGCGCCTCGCCTACGACATCGCGCAGACGCAGGCCAACCAGCGCGGCATGCTGCTGGGCTGGCTCGACCTGTGGGGGCTGCCGAAGGTCTCCGCCGACGCCCCGATGACCTGGATGGGCATGGGCGACATGGCCTCCGGCAAGGACGGCTCGCTGATGCCGGGCATGGCGACGAACACCGAGATGAAGAAGCTCGGCACGCTCGACGGCAAGCAGGCGGAGGTCTTCTACCTCCAGCTGATGACGGACCATCACAAGGGCGGCATCCACATGGCCGAGGGCTGTGTCTCGGCGTGCACGGTCGGGGTGGAGAAGCGGCTCGCGCAGGGCATGGTCGACGCGCAGCAGTCCGAGATCGCCCTGATGGCGGACATGCTCAAGGCGCGGGGTGCGCAGGCGCGTCCATAACCGCGTCCGTAACACGCGGGGGGCGTGGTCCGTGGTCGGGCCGGCGGATCTACGCCCCAAATCCCTCCGGACAGAGCGTCCTTGGGATCTTCTTGGCCTTTTCATTCCCCTGGCATGAACGGTTCATCGAAAGAGTGGGCCCATCGTGTGATCCATTCGCGGGCCGAACGCCGCGGGCTCCGCGCGGATCGCATGACGGCCAACCACTACATGCATGCGAACCGCAATGCAGGGGGTTCTATGAGATCCAACCGCGCCAAGATGCGCGCCGGAGCGAGCCTGGCGGCGACACTGCCGATGCTCGCGGGCGCGCTGGCGTTCGGCATACCCGCGGCACACGCCGTGGACAACCCGGGCCGCGACACGCTCGCGGGCACCAAGCCCCTCTGGGCCACGGCCAAGGCGGACAAGGGCGCGACCGCGGACACCGCGCAGGTCTCCGCCCGGGTCTACCTGGCCGGCCGGAACGCGGCCGGCCTCGCGGCCTACGCGAAGGCGGTGTCCGACCCCGCCTCCGCCGCCTACGGCAGGTACCTGAGCGCCGACGAGGCCCAGGCCCGCTTCGGCGCGACCGAGGCCCAGGTGAAGGCGGTCAAGGCCTGGCTGGCCTCGGCCGGGCTGAAGGTCACGGGCACCACGGCGCACTACGTCTCCGTCAGCGGTGACGTGGCCGCCGCCGAGAAGGCGTTCGGCACCCAGCTGCACAACTACGCCAAGGGCTCGAAGACCTACCGCGCGCCGTCGAAGACGGCCTCCGCGCCGGAGAGCCTCCAGGGCGCCGTCCTGACCGTCACCGGCCTGGACAACGCCCCGCACCGGGCCAGCGCCAAGGAGCAACTGCCTCCGCCGGACGCCGTGTTCAAGAACTCCGGGCCGTTCTCCTCGTACTACGGCTCGAACACCGCGAAGACGCTGCCGGACGCGTACGGCAAGAAGATCCCGTACGCCGTGGAGGGCTACACCGGCAAGCAGCTGCGTGCCGCGTACGGCGCGGGCGACTACACCGGCCAGGGCGTGCGCGTCGCCATCACCGACGCCTACGCCTCGCCGACCATCGCCTTCGACGCGGCCACCTACGCGAAGCAACACGGCGACGCCGCGTGGAAGACCGGGCAGCTGCGCCAGGTGCTGCCCAAGAACTACACGAAGACCGAGGAGTGCGGGGCGGCCGGCTGGTACGGCGAGGAGACCCTCGACGTCGAGGCCGTGCACGCGGTCGCGCCGGACGCCCAGATCACCTACGTGGGCGGGGCGTCCTGCTACGACGACGATCTGCTCGACTCGCTCAGCAAGGTCGTGGACAACCACCTGGCCGACATCGTCTCCAACTCCTGGGGCGACATCGAGGCCAACCAGACGCCCGACCTCGCGGCCGCCTACGACCAGGTCTTCCAGTTCGGCGCGGTCGAGGGCATCGGCTTCTACTTCTCCTCCGGCGACAACGGCGACGAGGTCGCCAACACCGGTACGAAGCAGGTCGACACCCCGGCCAACTCGGCGTGGGTGACCGCGGTCGGCGGTACCTCGCTGGCGGTCGGCAAGGGCGACAAGTACCTGTGGGAGACCGGCTGGGGCACCCAGAAGGCCGTGCTGTCCGCGGACGGCAAGAGCTGGACGGACTTCCCCGGCGCGTTCACCTCGGGCGCGGGCGGCGGCACCAGCGCGACGGTGGCGCAGCCCTTCTACCAGAAGGGTGTCGTCCCGGACTCGCTCGCCAAGGCGAACAACGCCGCCGGCAACCGCGTCGTCCCGGACATCTCCGCGATCGCCGACCCGAACACCGGCTTCAAGGTGGGCCAGACGCAGACCCAGGCGGACGGCACCGAGGCGTACAGCGAGTACCGCATCGGCGGCACCTCGCTGGCCGCGCCGGTCATCGCGGCCGTGCAGGCGCTGGCGCAGCAGGCCGGCGGCGGCAAGGCGCTCGGCTTCGCCAACCCGGCGATCTACGCCAAGTACGGCACGAAGGCCTACCACGACGTCACGGACAACCCGACCGGCTCCGGCCTGGCCGTGGCCCGCGTCGACTTCGTGAACGGCTACGACGCCGCCGACGGCCAGGTCGTCTCGGTCCGCAGCCTCGGCAAGGACAGCTCGCTGTCGGCCGTGAAGGGCTACGACGACGTGACCGGCGTGGGCACGCCGGCGGACGGCTACGTCCGCTCGTTCGGCCGCCGCTGAGGCACCGGCAGTACGCGTGAAGGGACACGGGAACTGAGCTGTTCCGTGTCCCTTCCGCACGGCGGGGGCGGGCCACGGCCCGCCCCCACCCCCCATCGTGTCGCTCTGACGATTACACTGGGTCCGTGCCTCCTCTGAACTTCAGGTCGCTCTACCAGCACGGCTTCGCACGCGTCGCCGCCTGCACGGGCCACACCGCCATTGCGGACCCGCACGCCAACGCCGAGGCGGTCCTGCGCCAGGCGCGCAGTTGCGCCGAGGACGGTGTCGCCGTCGCCGTCTTCCCGGAGATGGTGCTGTGCGGCTACTCGATCGAGGACCTGCTGCTCCAGGACGCGCTGCTCGACCGGGTCGAGGAGGCGCTGCGGACGGTGGTGGCGGGGTCGGCCGACCTGCTGCCGGTCCTGGTCGTGGGCGCCCCGCTGCGCCACCGCAACCGGGTCTACAACTGCGCGGTGACCGTGCACCGCGGCCGGGTCCTGGGTGTCGTGCCCAAGTCGTACCCGCCGAACTACCGGGAGTTCTACGAGCAGCGGCAGATCGCCGCGGGCGACGACGAGCGCGGCGGCACCATCCGGGTCGGCGGCGAGCAGGTGCCGTTCGGCGTGGACCTGCTGTTCGCCGCGGACGACGTCCCGGGGCTGGTGCTGCACACGGAGATCTGCGAGGACATGTGGGTGCCGGTGCCGCCGAGCGCCGAGGCGGCCCTGGCGGGCGCCACCGTCCTCGCCAACCTCTCCGGCAGCCCAATCACCGTCGGCCGGGCCGAGGACCGCAAGCTGATGTGCCGCTCGGCGTCCTCGCGCTGCATCGCCGCGTACGTGTACGCGGCGGCCGGTCTCGGCGAGTCGACCACCGACCTGTCCTGGGACGGCCAGACCATGATCTACGAGAACGGGGCGCTGCTGGCCGAGTCCGGCCGCTTCCCGCTCGGGGACCAGTCCGCGATGGCCGACGTCGACCTCGATCTGCTGCGCCAGGAGCGCAGCCGCACGGGCACCTTCGACGACAACCGGCGCACCCACGGCGCCCGCACCGCCGGTTTCCGCACGGTGCCGTTCCGGCTGGACCCGCCGGCCGCCGACCTGGGCCTGCGGCGGCGCGTCGAGCGCTTCCCGTTCGTGCCCGCCGACCCCGAACGGCTGGCCCTGGACTGCTACGAGGCGTACAACATCCAGGTCGCGGGGCTCCAGCAGCGGCTCGCGGCGATCGGTGACCCGAAGGTGGTCATCGGGGTGTCCGGCGGTCTCGACTCCACGCACGCGCTGATCGTCGCCGCCCGCGCGATGGACCGGGCGGGCCGGCCGCGCAGCGACATCCTGGCCTGGACCCTGCCCGGCTTCGCCACCAGCGACCACACCAAGGGCAACGCGCACGACCTGATGCGCTCGCTCGGCGTCACCGCGGCCGAACTGGACATCACGCCGACCGCCCGGCTGATGCTGGAGGAGATGGACCACCCCTTCGCCGCGGGCGAACCGGTGTACGACGTCACCTTCGAAAACGTGCAGGCCGGACTGCGCACCGACTACCTGTTCCGGCTCGCCAACCAGCGCGGCGGCATCGTGCTGGGCACCGGCGACCTGTCGGAGCTGGCGCTCGGCTGGTCCACGTACGGCGTGGGCGACCAGATGAGCCACTACAACGTCAACTCGGGTGTGCCGAAGACGCTGATCCAGCATCTGATCCGCTGGGTCATCGGCAGCCACCAGTTCGACGAGGACACCGACCGCACGCTCGCCGCGATCCTCGACACCGAGATCAGCCCCGAGCTCGTGCCGGGCGAGGAGATGCAGTCCACCGAGTCGAAGATCGGCCCGTACGCGCTGCACGACTTCACCCTCTTCCACGTGCTGCGCTACGGCTTCCGGCCGTCGAAGATCGCCTTCCTGGCCTGGCACGCCTGGCACGACCCGGACACCGGCGCCTGGCCGCCCGGCTTCCCCGAGGCCGAGCGGGTGGCGTACGACCTGCCGGAGATCCGGCGCTGGCTGGAGGTGTTCTGCCGCCGCTTCTTCGGGTTCGCGCAGTTCAAGCGCTCGGCCATGCCGAATGGGCCGAAGGTCTCGGCCGGCGGTTCACTCTCGCCGCGCGGCGACTGGCGCGCGCCGTCCGACAGCACGGCCCGCTCCTGGCTGCTCGACCTGGCCCGCTTCGACCCCGCCGGGCCCGGTCACTGACCGGCCGCCGGCCGCCACGGAAACCGGCCCCGGCCCCGGCCCCGGCCCCGGCCCCGCGACTTCCGTTCTAGTGGTCGTCGCAACACCCCAGCTCAGGGGGTGCGATGGACTTCAGGATTCGGGAGAACCGGCAGGAAGTCGTGGGCCGTAAGGCCCTGGTCCGTGAGCGAGCTGAATACTTCCGGCTCATGGACCAGGGCTTCACCAACGCAGAGGCTTGCCGGATCGTCGGGATCAACCGGCGGACTGGCAAGCGATGGCGGCACGGCCGCCGGGCCACGGGAGTGACACGGGGTGCTCCACCGGTCCGTAGACCGCTGGCGCCCGACAGGCCGTCCCGGTATCTGCGGGAACCCGAGCGCATCCACATAGCCGATCGGCTGCGAGACAGGGCGTCGATCCGGCAGATAGCCGCTGAACTGGGCCGCAGTCCGTCGACGATCAGCCGGGAGATACGCCGCAACGGCATGCCGGTGCGCAAGGGCACCTCACGCTGGGCCTACCGGCCACACGCCGCGCAGTCCCGTGCCGATGCCCGGCGGCCTCGCCCAAAGCCGGGAAAGATCGGCCAGAACCCCGAACTGCGCGACTTCATCCAGGAACACCTCGCGCGCCGCTGGAGTCCGGAACAGATCTGCCAGACGTTGCGGACTCACTTCCCCGACCGGCCGGAGATGCACGTGGCCCACGAGACCATCTATCAGGCCCTCTACGTCCAAGGCCGCGGAGAACTCCGCCGCGAGCTGGCCAAAGCACTGCGCACCGGACGGGCCATGCGCCGGTCACACCGCCAGTCCTACAAACGCCAGCCGCGCATGTCCAAGAACATGGTGATGATCAGCGAACGGCCGGCCGAGGCCGCCGACCGGGCGATCCCAGGTCACTGGGAGGGCGACCTCATCATCGGCAAGGCTCACAAGTCCGCAATCGGCACCCTGGTCGAGCGTTCCAGCCGCTTCGTCACACTCGTCCATCTCCCCGAGGGCCGTCAGCCTGCCCAGATGCGCGACGCGCTCATACAGACCGTCTCCGCCCTTCCCGCCCAGCTGCGACGCTCTCTCACCTGGGACCAGGGCTCCGAGATGCATCTCCACCAGGACTTCAGCACTGCCACGGACATGCCGGTCTACTTCTGCGACCCGGGCAGTCCGTGGCAGCGCGGGTCCAACGAAAACACCAACGGCCTGCTGCGGCAGTACTTCCCCAAGGGCACTGATCTGGCCCGCTACGGGCGTACGGAGCTGGACGCCGTGGCTGCCGAGCTGAACAGCCGCCCACGCAAGACGCTCGGCTGGGAAACCCCAGCCGAGCGTCTCGCTAAGCTCCTGGCCACAGCCAGTTGATCACTTGTGTTGCAACGACCTCTGGAATTCGCCCGAACGGGGGCGGGGCCGGTTCCGGTGGTGCGGGGCGCCGCCCGCTCAGTGGTGCAGGGCGCCGGGGCGGTCGAGCAGGTGGGTGGCGACGACGCGCTCCCGCCCGGCCGCCGGGGCCGCGCGCCGGACGTCCACCAGGTGGGCGACGGCCGCCACCGCGAGGCCGAGCAGCGCGAGACCCGCGCCCGCGAGGGCCGGTGACGTCACGCCGAAGCCGGCGGCCAGGGCCAGGCCGCCGATCCACGCGCCGCCCGCGTTGGCCAGGTTGAACGCGGCCTGGTTGGCGGAGGAGGCCAGGGACGGGGCCGCCGACGCCTTCTCCATGACCATCAGCTGGAGCGGCGAGCCGGTGACGAACGCGGCGACGCCGAGCAGGACGACCGCGAGTCCCGCGCTCCACCCGGTGCGCATCAGCAGCGGGAAGACCGCCAGGACGACGGCCAGCGAGACCAGACCGCCGAAGAGGGTACGGCGCATGGCGTGGTCCGCGAGGCGTCCGCCGAGCAGGTTGCCCACGGTGGCGCCCACGCCGAACAGGGCCAGCAGCAGCGTCACGCTGGAGTCGGCGTACCCGGCGGCGCCGGTGAGCATCGGGGTGATGTAGCTGTACGCGGCGAACAGCGCGCCGAAGCCCGCGACCGTGGTGCCGAGCGCCAGCCACACCGGCAGCGACCGCAGCGCGGCCAGTTCGCCGCGCAGCCCGCTCGCGGGGGTGTGGGTGCGCTCGTGCGGGATCAGCAGCGCCAGCGCGACGATCGCCGCGAGGCCGATCGCGCTGACGCCGAGGAAGGTGGCACGCCAGCCCAGGTGCTGGCCCATGAGGGTGGCGACCGGGACGCCCGCGACGTTGGCGACGGTCAGTCCGAGGAACATCAGCGAGACCGAGCGGGCCTTGCGATCCGGGGCGACCAGGCCCGTCGCGACGACCGCGCCGACGCCGAAGAAGGCGCCGTGCGGAAGGCCGCTGAGGAAGCGGGCGGCCAGCAGCCAGTCGTAGTCGGGGGCGAGGGCGGAGAGGGCGTTGCCGGCCACGAACAGGGCCATCAGGGCGATGAGGACCCGGCGGCGGGACAGCCGCGCGGTGGCCGCGGCCAGCAGGGGGGCGCCGACGACGACACCGAGGGCGTAGGCGGAGACGAGATGTCCGGCGCCGGGTATGGAGATGCGCAGGTCGTCCGCGACGTCGGGGAGCAGCCCCATCATCACGAACTCGGTCGTACCGATGCCGAAGGCGCCGACAGCGAGGGCGAGCAGGGCCAGGGGCATGAGGAGCCTTTCCGAACGAAGTTGCGTCCATCTTATGTTCAATGACGGAACAAAGTCTCGCGCGTCCGGTATTCCTCAGGATGAAGACGAGGTTACGAAGGGTCGCGGCGGCCCCGGGAACCGTGCGGGGCGGCCTCGGAAACCGCACTCGGTGGCTCAGGAGACCGCTCGCGGCGGCCGTGACGGCCCTTCAGGGGCGGCTCGGAGCAGCCCTGTCAGGAGCCGCTCGTGGCGAGGTCCACCCGCGCGGCGACCGGCAGATGGTCGCTGCCGGTGGCCGGCAGCGTCCACGAGCTCACCGGGTCGACGCCCTGCACCATGATCTGGTCGATCCGCGCCATCGGGAACGACGCCGGCCAGCTGAACCCGAAGCCGCTGCCCGCCGCGCCCTGAGTGGAGCGCATCTGGGAGGTGACGGCGTTCAGGGCGCGGTCGTTCATGGTGCCGTTCAGGTCGCCGAGCAGGATCTTCCGGTCGAGCCGCTCGTCGGCGATGGCCTCGCCGAGCGCGTCGGCGCTCTTGTCGCGCTCGCGGGCGGTGAACCCGGCGTTCATCTTCACCCGCACCGACGGCATATGGGCGACGTAGACGGCGACGTCGCCGGCCGGGGTCGCCACGGTCGCCCGCATCGCCCGGGTCCAGCCCAGCTTGATGTCGACGGCCGCGACGGACGAGAGCGGGTACTTGCTCCACAGCCCGACCGTGCCCTGCACCGAGTGGTACGCGTACGTCGGGGCCAGCGCCTTCTCGTAGGTCCCGACCTCGGACGCCTTCAGCTCCTCCAGGGCCAGGACGTCCGCGCCGGACGCGGCGACGGCGCGGGCGGTGCCCGAGGGGTCGGCATTGTCGGCGTTGACGTTGTGGGTGGCCACCACGAGGTCCCCGCCGGTGCCCGCCTTGTCCGTGAGCAGCCCCCCGAACAGGTTCAGCCACACGATCGCCGGCAGCAGCACCGCGATCAGCGCGGTCGCCGACCTGCGCACCAGCGCCAGCACCAGCAGCACCGGCACGAGCAGGCCGCACCAGGGCAGGAAGGTCTCCGTGAGGGAGCCGAGGTTGCCGACGGTGTTCGGGATCCGCGAGTGCAGCAGCATCACCAGGGCCAGCAGCAGCGCGATCGCCGCGAGGACGATGCCGCGCCGCCAGATCCGCGGGTCGCCGCGCCAGCCGCCGAGCAGACGCCCCGTCAGGCGGCGGAGCCGGGAGCCCGGACGCTCGTCTTCCGAGACACCGTCGTCCGTCTCCGTCACATACGCCTGCTGCGCCATACCGTCGCCTCACTACCCGCCAGCACACCGTCGTCCCCTACGTCCCTATGACCCTAGGGGATGATCGGCTCCGATCCCCGCCGCCCCATGACGGCCGTACGGGCACGAGGACGTCCGTGGCGGCACCGGGAGTTCCGCTTGCGGACCGGGGCGAGCGGTCTGTGACGAAACGCGCACATTCGGGCGGTGGGCACAGCGCCTAGGAGACGGACGAGCCGGCCGGGCGCAGTCCCTCCAGCAGGGTGTCGACCACCCGCTCCGCGAGGTCCTCGGGGAGGTCGCTGTCCGGCCGCATGACGGACCGGACGAGGAGCGGGCCCACGAAGATGTCGTTGGCCAGCTCCACGTCGACGTCGGCGCGCAGTTCGCCGTTGCGCTGGCCGCGGCGCAGGATCTCCAGGCCGAGCCGGCGCCGGGGCGCTATCACCGTGCTGTCGTAGACGGCCCAGAGCTTCGGGCTGCTCTTCATCTGGACGTGGACGTTGTGCAGGATCGCCGAGGAGCGGCTGGCCAGGCCGCGCAGGCGCAGCGACTCCAGCAGGACGATCAGGTCGTCGCGCATGGAGGTGCCGGGGAGTTCGGGGTCGGGGGGCTCGGCGGCGCGCAGCACGTCGACGAACAGCTCCTCCTTGCCGCTCCAGCGACGGTAGATGGTGGCCTTGCCGACCCCGGCCGTCCGGGCGATGCGCTCGATGGAGAGCTCCGCCAGGGGCACGCCGTCCTCCAGGAGTTTCATCGCTCCTTCGAGGATGGCGCGCTCCACGGCCTCGCTGCGGGGGCGTCCCCTCACGGGTGCTCCCGAAGCGTTGATGTCGGCGAGGCTCACTGTCGTCCGTCCCTTCGTTGCGCTGGGGTGAATTCTCCGTGATCCCCCGCCCCCCGGGTCTGCTCCCCCTCCCGACGCCTTTCTACTCCGCGGCCACCACCAGCTCCGGCTCCGGCTCGCCCTGCTGACCGGCCTTGGGCCGGCCCGGCAGGAACACCGCGACCACGACGGCGCCGACTAGGGCGATGACGGAGCCGCACAGCGCGGTGACGTGCATCGCGTGCAGGAACGCGTCGTCGGCGGGCTTGACCAGGGCCTGGCCCCGGGCGCCCAGCTTGGCGGCGATGCCCAGCGTGGCCTCGATGGACTCGCCCGCGGTGTCGCGCAGCCCGGCCGGCAGCGCGCCGAGGCTGTCCTCGACGCCGCTGCGGTAGGACGCCGACAGGACCGAACCGAGGACGGCGATGCCGAGCGCGCCGCCGACCTGCCGGAAGGTGTTGCTCAGCGCGGAGGCGGAGCCGGCCTTCTCACGGGGCAGCGCCTGCATGATCACGACGCTGGTCGGCGTCATGATGTGCGCCATGCCGGTGCCCATGAGGAAGAAGACGACCTCCAGCAGCCAGATCGGGGTGTCCTTCTCGAACGAGGCGAACGCGGCGAGCGTCGCGGCGATCAGGAGCATGCCGCCGGTGGTCGTGGCCTTGACGCCGAAGCGGTCGACGACCAGCCGGGCCCGCGGCGCGAAGATCATCTGGGCGGCGGCGAGCGGCAGCATCAGCAGGCCGGTCTGGAGCGGCGAGTAGCCGCGCACGCTCTGGGTGTAGAAGACGGAGAAGAAGGTCACGCCCATCAGGGCGAAGAAGACCAGCGCGATGACCGCGATCGCGGCCGAGAAGACCTTGTTCTGGAAGTACGTGATGTCGATGGACGGGTGGTCGCTGCGCTTCTCGACCACCACGAAGAGGGCGAGGACGGCGAGACCCGCGGCGATGGTCGCCAGCACGGTGGCATCGGTGAAGTCGGCGAGCTGGCCGCCCTTGATGATGCCGTAGACGAGCAGGACCAGGCCGACGACGGACAGGACCACGCCGGCGGGGTCGATGCGGCCGGGGTTGGGGTCGCGGGAGTCCGGCACCAGCCACACCATCAGCGCGATCGCGAGCAGCACGATGGGCACGTTGATGAGGAAGACGGAGCCCCACCAGAAGTGGTCGAGCAGCAGACCGCCGGTGATCGGGCCGATGGCGATGGCGAGGCCGACGCCGCCGGCCCAGATGCCGATGGCCTTCGGCTGCTCGTCGCGCTCGAAGACGTTCATGAGGACGGCGAGGGTCGCGGGCATCACGAAGGCGGCGCCCAGACCCATCACCGCGCGGAAGACGATCAGCTCGGTCGGCGAGCCGGACTCGGCGGCGAGCGCCGAGCCGATGCCGAAGACGGCGAGCCCGCCGAGCAGGACCAGCTTGCGGCCGAGCCGGTCGCCGAGCAGACCCGCGGTGAAGAGCAGACCCGCGAAGACGAGCGTGTAGGCGTTGATCGCCCACTCCAGCTCGCTCTGCGTCGCGCCCAGACCGGTCGGGGCGGGGGTCGAGATCGTCTTGATGGCGACGTTCAGGATGGAGTTGTCGAGGACGACGATCAGCAGGCTGAGCATCAGCACGCCGAGGATCGCCCAGCGGCGCCGGTGCACCTCTTCCGGTATCCGGGAGGCAGGGACGGCAGGAGTAGTCATGGGGACGAGCCTAGATTCTTTCCGATACGAGACCGTCTCGTATCGGAAATCCTTTACCGAGACCTTACGCGCGGGGAATGTCACGCGGGGTGCCCTGGCCCTCACCGGCACGAGGTGCCACCATGGATGCGGTCCGGGGACACCGTGAGGGTGCCTCGAGATGACATAAGGAGTTCGTTCCCATGACGCAGCTCTCGGCTGCCCAGACAACGCCTTCAGGCGGCAGCAACGCACTGTACGGGGGCAAGGGCACCCGCCGTGTCACCGTCCGCGACATCGCCCTCGCCAAGGAACGCGGCGAGAAGTGGCCCATGCTCACCGCGTACGACGCGATGACCGCGTCCGTCTTCGACGAGGCCGGGATCCCGGTCATGCTCGTCGGCGACTCCGCGGGCAACTGCCACCTCGGTTACGAGACCACCGTCCCCGTCACCCTCGACGAGATGACCGTGCTGTCGGCCGCGGTCGTGCGCGGCACCCGGCGGGCCCTCATCGTCGGCGACCTCCCCTTCGGTTCCTACCAGGAGGGCCCGGTCCAGGCGCTGCGCTCGGCCACCCGGCTGGTCAAGGAGGCGGGGGTCGGCGCCGTCAAGCTGGAGGGCGGCGAGAGGTCCCACGAGCAGATCCGGCTCCTCGTGGAGTCCGGCATCCCGGTGATGGCCCACATCGGCCTCACCCCCCAGTCCGTCAACGCCATGGGCTACCGGGTCCAGGGCCGCGGCGAGGAGGCCGCCCAGCAGCTGCTGCGCGACGCCAAGGCCGTCCAGGACGCGGGCGCGTTCGCGGTCGTGCTGGAGCTGGTCCCGGCGGAGCTGGCGGCCGAGGTGACCCGGGTCCTGCACATCCCGACGGTCGGTATCGGCGCGGGCCCCGAGACGGACGCCCAGGTGCTGGTGTGGACGGACATGATGGGGCTGACCGGCGGCCGGGTGCCGAAGTTCGTCAAGAAGTACGCCGACCTGCGCGAGGTCATGGGCAACGCGGCGAAGGCGTTCGCCGAGGACGTCGTCGGCGGGACCTTCCCGCTGGAGGAGCACTCCGTCCACTGAGCCACTGCCGCACCACGCAGCCCCGCCGATCTTCCCCCGTCGGCGGGGCTGCGCCTTTTGCACGGGCCGGCAACCCCCGGCCGTACCGATGACGACCGCCGGTGAATCCCGCCCGTATCGATAACGACTGTCGGCGACTGTCGTTCGAGTGTCGGCGACTGTCGGTGGAATGTCGGCGGCTGTAGGCCGGGTGTCGGTGGTTTGTCGGTCGGGGCTGGCACCGTCGTCTGCATGACGCGAATCGACAAGAACCCCCACGGCGGAGGCGCCGCCGTCACCGTCCGGGGGCTGGTGAAGCACTTCGGGGAGACCAAGGCGCTGGACGGCGTCGACCTGGACGTGCGGGAGGGCACCGTGATGGGGGTGCTCGGGCCGAACGGCGCCGGGAAGACCACCCTCGTCCGCATCCTGTCCACGCTCACCGCCCCCGACGCCGGACACGCCGTCGTCGCCGGCTACGACGTCGTACGGCAGCCGCGGCAGCTGCGCCGGGTGATCGGACTGACCGGCCAGTACGCCTCCGTGGACGAGAAGCTCCCCGGCTGGGAGAACCTCTACCTGATCGGCCGCCTGCTCGACCTGTCCCGCAAGGACGCCCGCGCCCGCGCCGACGAGCTGCTCGAGCGGTTCTCGCTCACCGAGGCGGCCAAGCGGCCGGCGGGCACGTACTCCGGCGGTATGCGCCGCCGGCTGGACCTCGCGGCCTCCATGATCGGCCGGCCGGCCGTCCTCTACCTGGACGAGCCGACCACCGGGCTCGACCCGCGCACCCGCAACGAGGTGTGGACCGAGGTCAAGACCATGGTCGGCGACGGCGTCACCGTCCTGCTGACCACCCAGTACATGGAGGAGGCGGAGCAGCTCGCCACCGAGCTGACCGTCGTCGACCGCGGCAAGGTCATCGCCGGCGGCGCCATCGACGAGCTCAAGGCCCGGGTGGGCGGACGCACCCTGCGCGTACGGCCGCTCGACCCGCTGGAGCTGCGCCCGCTCGCCGGGATGCTCGACGAGCTGGGCATCACCGGGCTCGCCGCGACGACCGTCGACACCCAGAACGGCGATCTGCTCGTACCGATCCTGAGCGACGAGCAGCTGACCGCCGTGGTAGGCGCGGTCACCGCACGCGGGATCACGATCTCCTCCATCAGCACCGAACTGCCCAGCCTGGACGAGGTGTTCCTGTCGCTGACCGGCCACCGCGCCAGTGCCCCGCAGGACGCCACGCCCGCCGAAGACCGCGAGGAGGTCGCCGTATGAGCGCCACCACTCTGCCCCCGACCGCCCTCCAGGCCGACGCGCCGATCACGCTGCGCGCCCATCTGCGCCACACCGGCGCGCTGATCCGCCGCAACCTGCTGTGGATCCGCCAGGACCCGGAGTCGATGTTCGACGCGATCCTGTTCCCGGTCATCTTCACGCTGCTGTTCGTCTACGTCTTCGGCGGCTCCATCGGGCAGTCGCTCGGCGGCGGACAGCAGGCGTACGTGCAGTACGTCGTGCCCGGCCTGATGGCCATGATGGGCATGAACATGGCCCAGGGTGTGGGCACCGGCTTCAACACCGACTTCAACTCCGGTGTCATGGACCGGTTCCGGTCCCTGCCGATCGGACGCGGCTCGGTGCTGTTCGCCAAGATCGCCGTCGAGGTGATGCGGATGCTGATCGCGACCGCGGTCCTCATGGTCGTCGGTGTCCTGGTCGGCTTCGACATCACCAACTGGCCCGGTCTGTTCGCCTCCGTGGGCCTGTCGGCGATATTCGGCTCCGCCCTGATGTGGGTGTTCCTCACCCTCGGCGTGATCATGAAGAGCGCGCAGTCCGTGCAGGCGATGGGCTTCCTGGTGCTGATGCCGCTCCAGTTCGGCTCGTCGATCTTCGCGCCGACCAGGTCGATGCCGGGCTGGCTGCAGAACTTCACCGAGTACAACCCGCTGTCCTCCCTCGCGGACGCGGCACGCGGGCTGATGGTGGGCGGCCCGGTCGCGCACGGCCTGTGGGTGACGCTCGGCTGGTCGCTGGCGCTCACCCTGGTGATGGCGCCGATCGCGATCCACAAGTTCCGTACCAAGAGCTGACGCCCGTCCGGCACCAGGACGCGCGTCCGCTGCGCACCGAGCCGTGCCGCCCTGACCCGAGTCGTTTC
>NZ_JBEOWS010000030.1:0-46999 GCF_040296125.1 Streptomyces sp. NPDC002265
GTGGGGCCCTTCTACGTTGACCAAGGATCGCGTCTAGCTGCCGGCGGGCCCTTCAGAGGTCACATCCGGCGGCGGCCGGTCAGCCGTGGTTACCGTGGTTCCCCTGGTTGCCGCCCTGGTTCCCGTGATTGCCCTGGTTCCCCTGGTTGCCCTGGTTGCCCTGGTTGCCCTGGTTGCCCTGGTTGCCCTGGTTGCCCTGGTTCCCCTGGTTGCCCTGGTTCCCCTGGTTGCCCTGGTTCCCCTGGTTGCCCTGGTTGCCGCCCTGGTTCCCGTGATTGCCCTGGTTGCCCTGGTTCCCCTGGTTCCCGTGATTGCCCTGGTTGCCCTGGCCCGGAAGGTGACCGGGGAGCTGACCGGGGAGGTGACCGGGGAACTGGCCCGGCCGGTTGTTGTGGTCGCCACGGTCGTGGGTGTTGCGGTCGTGACGGTTGTCACGGCCGTCCCAGTTCCGGTCGTGACGGTCGTCGCGGTGGTTCCAGTTCCGGTCGTGGCGGTTGTCCCGGCCGTTCCAGTTCCGGTCGTGACGGTCGTCCCGGCCGTTCCAGTCCCGGTAGTCGCGGTCGCGCCACGAGTAGGAGTCGACGAACCGGTTGCGGTCGTTGCGCAGGGTGACCGTGTCGGACCGGTCGTCCAGCACGTAGCCGCGGCGGTCCTGGTAGACGTCGGTGCGCGTGTCACGGCCGATGCCCGTGTGGACACGGACCGTGGACCGGGCGTACAGACGGACGTGCCGGAAGGTGTACTTGTGGCCGTCCTCGTCCCGGAGGGTCCAGCCGTTGAGGTCGACGCTGCGGCCGCTGTAGTTGCTGAGCTGCACCCACTCCCTGTTGAGCGAGAAGTTCGAGCCGTAGAAGCGGTCGTGGCGGTTCAGGGCGTCGCGGTGCACGTCGCTGATCTCGACCCGCGACCGGTCCGCGCGGACGACGTGGTCGGCAGCGGACGCCGGCAGGGCCACCGCTCCGACGAGTGCACCGGCCGCGAGCGTCGCGGCGGCCAGACGGCGAGGGCTAACGAAAACGGACACGGAGTCCCCTTGCATGGTGCAGGCACCTTCCCGGCCGTGACGACGTGCCTGGTCGGGGGTGGTGCGGTGTGCTTGCGACGACCGGCTGGCCGTGCATTCACACTCTGGCCGCCGGGCGGCGCTGTGAACGCGATACGCGCACTGTGTGACCAAGTGATCACACTTCCGTTACCCTCGGATGCAATGTCCATCTATGCGCGATATGCACGATGTTGACGCCCCGCCATTTCGTCACCCCTTGCGGCGACTGGGCTGCACGCTCCCGCCATCCCGGGGCGTCAATACGGCGAAACCACCCCATAGCCCGAAAGTGGGTAACAATTTCCTACGGATCCGGCCACCCTGCGCGACCAGGAATCTCCAGGATCTGCCGCCCCTAGCGCTCGATCCGTACCTGCCGAGTCTCGCTCACCTGGTCCACGTCCGAGACCCTGACCGTCGCCTTCATCGTCCAGGTTCCGGGCAATGGCAGGTTGAAGGCGTCGGCCGCCCAATAGCCGCCCCTGTCGGTCACCTTGGTGTCGAGCGGGCCGATCTTCTGACCGGCGAGGGTGAAGGTCAGGCGCAGTTCGGGCACCGAGGACAGGCCGCCGTCGGGGCCGAAGACCACGGCCTCGACCGAATTGTCGCCCACCCGGCCGGGGTCGAGCGTGACCTGCACCGTGCCGTGGACCGCGGGGGTGCCGACGTCGAACGGGACCAGGGTGACGGACGCGGTGGCGATACCGGTGGCCGGAGCGGACGCCCGCGCGTCGGCCGCCTCGGTCTCGGCCCGGCCGGGGGTGGTGCCCGTCAGGGCCGTCGTGACCATCAGCACCACCGCCGCGACGGCGACCTCGGCCAGGACGGAACGGCGCAGGCCGCGCACGGTGTCGCCGTCGGCCGCCGCTCCCGTCTCCGCTCCCGATGCCGTCTCCGCCTCTGCCTCCGATGCCGTCTCCGCCTCCGATGCCGGGACGGTCACCGCCTCCGTCCCCCGGGCGGTCTCCGGCTCCGGCTCCCGCTCCGGGAGCGGTGGTCCGCCCGCCGTCACCGGCACCCGTTCCCCGGTGGCCGCCCTGGCCGCCGCGGGCCGGGCCGTCCAGCTCCGGGAGAAGGACGCCGCCGTCAGCAGCAGCGTCACCCCGGCCAGTTTGGCGAGCAGGAGGCGGCCGTAGTCCGTCCCGGTGAGCGCGGACCAGGAACCGAGACCGCGCCAGGACTGGTAGAAGCCGGTCACCACCAGCACGGTGACGGCGGTGAACGCGACCCGGGAGAAGCGGGCGACCGCATCGGCCGGGAGCGTGGTGCGGTGGAGCAGGATCAGCAGCGCCGTCAGACCGCCCAGCCAGACCGCCATCGCCAGCAGGTGCAGGACCGAGGACGTGATCGCCAGCGGAACCTGGAGGCCGGCCGAGGCGTGCTCGGCGGCCGCCCAGGTCAGGGCCAGTCCGACGGCGACCACGACGGCCGGCCCGGTCGTCGTCAGGGCCGGTCCGGCCGTCGCGGAGGCCGGAGGGCGCCTGCGGGCGCGTATCAGGAGCACGGCCGCCGGGCCCAGCAGGGCGAGGCGGGCCGTCAGCGCCAGTCCCGGACGGGTGCTCAGGGTGTGGGCCAGGGCGGACGGGTCGAGGGCCCCGGCCGGGCCCGTGCCCGCCTCGTACGGAGCACGCAGCACCAACAGCACGACGGTGGACGCCAGCAGGGTCCACCAGCCCGCCCTGAGCGGTGTGCGCAGCGGGGCGGTGTCGGCCGGGCGGCACAGCAGGACGAACGCGGCCGTGCCGATGAGCAGGGCCGCGGCGAGATAGGCGGCGTAGCGGGCCGTGTCGTAGAGGTTGCCGGTGACCGGGTCCTCGGTGGGGCCGGCGTTCACCGCGGCGGTGGTCGGGGTGGGTTCGCCGACGGAGAAGGTGAAGGCGCCGGAGACCGGGTGGCTGTCCGCCGAGACCACCCGCCAGGCCACGGTGAAGGTGCCCCGGCCCAGTTTCGCGGGCAGGGTGACCCGGGCCGTGTCCGAGCGGTCCGCCGCGTGCTGCGGCTCGCCCGTGCGCACCCGGCGGTTGTCGGGGTCGAAGACGCGGAAGGAGTCGTCGAGCAGACCGACGGACTCCGTGAAGGTCAGGGTGAGGGCGCGGGGGGCGGACTCGAGGACGGCCCCGTCGGCGGGATCGGTGCTGCGGAGGGCGGCGTGGGCCGAGGCCGGCCCCGCGCCGCCGAAAAGGAGCAGGACCAGCACGGTGCCCAGCAGCACCAGCCCTCGAAGCCGCCGGTTTCCGTGCCGTGCGCCGTACCGTCGTCCGCCATCGGGCCCTTCGCTCACGTCACCGCTCCGCCTTCGCACTCGTGTGCTCCTGGATAGGTACGGACGGGAGCAGCGCCGTGCTCACCACCGGCCGACGGGCGGGCACGGGCACCATCGTGCACACCGGCCGTGAACGGGCGGGCACGGCCCCCCTCATGGCCGCCGCACGCCCCCTCCCGGCCCACCTCACGACCGCCGCACGCCCCCACGGCCCCCGCGGGCCCGTCGTGCCCGCCGGGCCGGCCGTCGGGCCCCTCGGGGTCACCCGGGGAAGGCCACCTCCCGGCGTAGAAAGGCCAGTTGGGCGTGCTTCTCGGGCAGATACACGTCCGGGAGGTCGATCTCCGGCAGGACGACGACCGGGCCCGCCTCGAAGCCCTGGCGCAGGAAACGGCTGATCGCCCGCTCGTTGCGCACGTCGGGGTCGACCACGACCCGGCGCCGGTCCAGGACCAGCAGGACGTACGAGGCGAAGGCACCCATCAGGGCGGACGACCAGCCGGGGCGCGCTCCGCCGTCCCCGGCGGGCGCGAGCAGCACGTGTACGCCGATGTCCCCGGGCCGGACCTCGTAGCACTCGGAGACCCGGTCGGCCTCGGGTTCGTAGGTCTGGAGCAGGCCGACCGGTTCGCCGTCCCGGACGGCGAGGAAGGCGTGATGGGTGTCGAGGGTGTCCAGGTGGGCGTAGATCTCCGCCACCTGGTCCCGGGTGAGGCCGTTCATGCCCCAGAAGACGGCCCGCTCCTGGCTCGCCCAGCGATGGACGACCTCGGCGTCGGCGGCCGCGTCCAGCGGGAGGATGCGGACGGTGCCGAAGCCGTCGGTCACCTCCTCGTGGACGGCCTCGCGGGCGGGGGCGGCGTACGGATCAGACATCGGTCTCCTTCTCCAGCCGGTCCCAGTCGGTGACGACCGGGACGAGGTCTCCCGCGAGCCACAGCGGGAGCTGGTCACGGTGGTGCGGGCTGCCGGGGACGCCGTCGGCGCCGAACGGCACCACCCAGCGGCTGTCCTCGCGGCGGGCCAGGTCCCACACATAGCGGGCGGCCGGACCGCGCGCGGCGAGGTCGGTGAGGCCGGGCACGCTGGAGGTGCACAGCACACAGTCGTGGTCGCCGGAGAGCGCGGGCCCGGTGTACGACGGGTCGGGCATCGCCTGCCAGGGGGCGAGGCGGTGGGTGTCGCCCCAGACGGGGTCGGCCGGGGCCGGGTCTGCCTGATCGGCAACGGCCGCCTGTTCGGCAGGGGCCGCCTGTCCGGCCATCTGTTCGGCGGCCGTCTCCTCCAGGGCGGCGCGCACGACGGCCGGGCGGTCGATGCCGTACAGCTCCTCGGCCCGCAGCAGGTGCTCCAGGGCGAAGCCGACGCGGGGGGCGAGGGCGAGCCAGGGGAGCAGCACCTCGGCGTAGGCGGGCGGAGCGGTCAGGGCCGCGAGCGCGGGGTGGGCGGCGATCCGGCGGACGACCGCGCCGCGCAGGGCCGCGTACCGAGCCGCGTCCGTGCTGTCGGCGTCCATCCGGCGGTTCCAGCCCAGGAGGCGGTCGCGCAGGGCGGCGGCCCGCGGGGGGAGACCGTCGAGGGCCGCCACCGCCTCCAGCAGGGGCCCGGCGGAGGCGAGATGGGTGTCGGTGTGGACGGCGGGCATGTCGGCCGCGGACAGGGTGCGGTGCCCGTCGAGCAGGGCGCGGATGCGGTCGGCCCGGTGCGGGGGCGCGAACTCGACGCCGAGGGAGGCCGCGAGACCGCGCTGGTTGGCCATCACCGCGATGCCGTCGGCCAGTCCGGCCCGGGGCGGCTCGTGCCAGCCGGTCCACTCGTGGCCGGGCTCCCAGGCGGGGACCAGCCGGACCCGGTTGGCCTCGGCGCGCACCGGCACCCGGCCCGCGACCCGGTGCAGCACCGCGCCCTCGGTGTCGGCGGCCTGGACGACGTTGACGGGTTCGGCCCAGGCGTCGAGGGCGCGGTCGACGTCGGCGACCCGGCGGGCGCGCAGCAGCGGCAGGAGCGCGCCGAAGCCGAGGTCGGCGGTGACGCGGGGCGGGTAGCGCAGGCTGAGGGCGAGCGGGGTGCCGTCGTCGAGCCCCTCGGGACCGCCGGCGACGACCGGGCCGCGGTCGGTCTCGATCACCTCGACCTCGACCGGCTCCGCGCCGGCCACGCGGATCAGTTCGGTGTGGCGGGTGGCACGGTGCCAGTGGCCGTCCGGGCCGAGGGCCTCGACGCCGGCGCCGGTGCGGCGCAACCGTTCGCGGTAGAGGTCCTGGTAGTCGGCCATGGCGTTGGTGATGGCCCAGGCGACCGTGCCGGTGTGGCCGAAGTGGGCGATGCCGGGGACGCCGGGGACGGCGAGGCCGACCACGTCGAACTCGGGGCAGGCGAGGCGGATCTGCTGGTAGACGCCGGGGTTCTCGATGAAGCGGTGCGGGTCACCGGCGATGACGGCCTGTCCGGTGGTGGTGCGCTCGCCGCCGACCAGCCAGCCGTTGCTGCCGGAGGTGCCGGGGCCGTCGGTGGCGAACAGGCCGACCGCGTCCGGGCCGAGGTGGCGTACGGCCTCCTCCCGCCACAGCTTGGCGGGGAAACCGGCGAACAGGATGTGGGTGGAGAGCCAGACGGCGAGCGGGGTCCAGGGTTCCCAGCGGCCGGGGACGAGGTCCACCCGGGCGAACTCCGGGGCGTCGGCCGCCGCCAGCCCCTCGGTGACGCCCTCGGCGTAGGCCCGTACCCACTCGGCGGTCTCGGGGTCGGTGTCCTCGAGCCGGGTGTAGCAGCGCTGGGCGGTGTCCTCCAGGCGGACGCGGCGCGCGAAGCGGTCCCAGGACAGGGCCTCGGGGCCGAGGAAGGACGCGGAGGTGCCCTGGGCGCGGTGCCGCTCGACCTCCAGCTGCCAGGCGCGGTCGCGGGCGGTGACCCGGCCCTGGGCGCGGGCCAGTTCACGGGCGTCGTCGGCGCGCAGATGCGGGATTCCCCACGTGTCCCGGTAGATCTCGGTGGTCACCCCTGGCCCCTTTGCGTTTTAGGTTAGCCTTGCCTAACTATTTGGTCAGGCGGGGGAATCGTACGCGAGACGCGAAGGAGTGCCATGGGGCAGGGGCGGGGTTGGGAGGGCGCGGTCCTCAGACTGATGAGCGCCAAGGACTTCACCTGCACGGTGACGCACGCCGAGGACGTCACCGCGCACTACCGGCGGCTGCGCCTGACCGACGGCGGTCTGCTCGCGGCGACCGGCGTCCACCCGACGATGTGGGTGCGGCTGTGGTTCGACGACGCGGGCCGGCCGCACCAGCGGGCGTACACGCTGGTCGACCCGGATCCGGCGGCCGGCACCTTCGGGCTGGAGTTCGCGCTGCACCAGGGGTGCGCGAGCGACTGGGCGCGGGCGGCGAAGCCCGGGGACACCGTGGCGGTCACCGTCCAGGGCACCGGCTTCCGGCAGCCCGACCCCGCGCCCTCGCACCTCGTGGCGATCGGCGACCCCGCCTCGCTGCCCGCGGTCAACTCCCTGCTGGGGGCGCTCGGTACGGCACCGGCCACCGTCTTCTTCGAGGGCACCGCCGACGGTCTCCCGCTGCGCGCCGACCCGGCCCGCCACGAGGTGCGCCGGGTGCCCCGGCAGGACTCCGGCGCCCGGCTGGTGGAGCGGGTGAAGGCGGACCTGCCGGAACTCCTCGCGGCCACCACCGACCCGTACGTGTGGATCGCCTGCGACACGGTGACGACCCGGGCGCTGTCGTCGTACGTGCGCAAGGACCTGGGCGTCGCCCGGCACCGGGTGCACGCGCTGGGGTACTGGCGCGCGACCTGACCGGGTACAGGCGATCATCGACCCATGGACGTCACCCTGCACCTCGCCCAGGACCCCGAGGCCGACGAACTCCTCGGCCGCTCCCCGCTCGCCGCGCTGGTCGGGATGCTGCTGGACCAGCAGGTCCCGATGGAGTGGGCGTTCAAGGGGCCCTCGACGATCGCGCGGCGGATGGGCTCCGACGACCTGGACGCCGCCGCGATCGCCGTCATGGACCCGGAGGCGTTCGCCGCGCTGCTGTCCGAGAAGCCCGCCGTCCACCGTTACCCGGGGTCCATGGCCAAGCGGATCCAGCAGCTGTGCCAGTACCTCGTCGAGCACTACGACGGTGACGCCGAGGCCGTCTGGCGGGACACCGGCAGCGGCCGCGAACTGCTCACGGCGCTCCAGGAACTGCCCGGGTTCGGCAAGCAGAAGGCACAGATCTTCCTGGCGCTGCTCGGCAAGCAGCTCGGGGTGCGGCCCACCGGGTGGCGGGAGGCGGCCGGGTCCTACGGCGAGGCGAAGTCGTACCGCTCCGTCGCCGACATCACCGGGCCCGAGTCCCTGGCGAAGGTGCGGGCGCACAAGCAGGAGATGAAGGCCGCGGCGAAGGCCGCGAAGACGCCGCCCGGCCGGTGACCGTCAGCCGGCCGGACCGTCCCGGGTGGCGGTACGCCGGAGCCCGGTCCAAGCATGGATCATGACCGAGCCACCGACCGGCCCCTCCTGGGGACCGGAGTTCGACGACCGCAAGGTGCACGCCGAGCGCCCGTCCGACCCGCGTGACGGCCACGAGCCGGAACCCCCGTTCGACGGACTTCTGCGCGCCCTCTCCGAGGCCGCCTGGCAGGTCGTCCTGCTCACCGGCGTCGCCTCCCTCGTCCTGGGCGTCCTGGTCCTGATCTGGCCGCACGCCTCGGTGAAGATCGCCGGGGTCCTCTTCGGCATCTACCTGCTGATCAGCGGTGTGCTCCAGCTGATCTCCGCGTTCGGCACCCACCGCAGGACCTCGCTGCGGGTGCTGGCCTTCATCAGCGGCGCCCTGTCGATCGTGCTGGGCCTGTTCTGCTTCCGCGGCATCATGCAGTCGACCCTGCTGCTCGCCCTGTGGATCGGCATCGGCTGGCTGATCCGCGGCATCACCCAGACGCTGGCCGCCGTACAGGACTCCGCCATGCCCGCACGCGGCTGGCAGATCTTCCTCGGGGTCGTCACCTTCGTCGCCGGGATCGTCCTGATCGACTCGCCGCTGGAGTCCGTCGCCATCCTGACGCTGCTGGGCGGGATCTGGCTCATCGTGGTCGGCATCGTCGAGATCGTCACCGCGGTCCGGATGCACGGCCTGACCCACCGGACCCCACGCACGATCTGACCCGTGCCCCCGCCGCACGGCACTGGGCCGAGCGGGCGGATCTCGCGTCCGGCGCGATGGACGCCGTACGTCACCCGGGGAGATGAACCTTCGTGAGCAGCGGCGCACCCCACCTTCCCCCGTCCGGCCGGGTCCGGCCGCGGGTGCTCGTCCTGCTGCTCCTCCTGCTGCTGGCCCTGCCCGTTCCGGGCGCCCACGCGACGCTCCAAACGGCACCGGCCGCCGCCGCCTGCGGGTCCGGCGAGACGGTCGAGTACGACGTCCTCGACACCGCGCTGCGACCGCCCGGCCGTACCGCCGTGCGCCCCGCCGAGGCCCTGCGTCCCGCACCTGTGCCGGACCCGGCGGCCGGTGCGGGACGCGGCCCGCTCCCGACCCCGCACCGCGCGTACGCCCCGCACGCCGCCGCCCGCTCGATGGTTCTGCGCTGCTGACGAGCACCGGTTTCTCCCGGTCCGCTCCGTCCCGTACGACGCAAGGAACACGAACAGCCATGCCCACTGACCCGTACGCGGTCCTGCGCGCGCTGCTGCGCGCCGAGGCCGCCCGCAACACGCCGAAACCGGAAGCCGAGAAGGCGAGCGAGGCACGAAGGAGGAGCAAGGCGCGAAGGATGAGCGAAGGGGAGCCCCCGCAGCCGTGCCCGTGAGGAGAGCGGTGACGCGGCCGGTCCGGGGACCGGCCCCGGGGTCCGGTCCGGCCGTCTGATCCGGAGCCGGACCGGGCGCTGCGGGCGTCCGGTCCTGCTCCGCCCGGAGCGCGGTCCACAGCCTGTGCACAACACCCGTCGAGGACGGCGACTCCTTTCGGGCGAATGGGGCGGACGGGCCGCGTACGGACGGCCCCGGCCGTGACCGGGGACAGGCCGCCCGTTCCCCCGGGTTCGCTCTTTCCCCAGCCGGGGGCGAGGAAGGCGGCGACCGCCCGGCGGCACCGGGGGCGACGGCCCGCGGCACCGTCCGGGTGTCGTTCGTCTCCGGCCCCGTTCCCGAACGCCCCGCTTTGGACCGTCTTTTCCGGCGTCGCACTCCGTCGCCATGGCTGCGCCCGGAACGTCTGGGCCGGTAGGCTTTCCGTGTGATCTTCAAGCGCATCGGAAACGGCCGGCCGTACCCCGACCACGGCCGGGAAAGCACCCGGCAGTGGGCGGACGTCGCGCCGCGCCCGGTCCGCCTCGATCAGTTGGTGACCACCAAGCAGCAACTCGACCTGGAGACCCTCCTCGCGGAGGACTCGACCTTCTACGGCGACCTCTTCGCGCACGTCGTGAAGTGGCAGGGCGACCTGTACCTGGAGGACGGACTGCACCGAGCGGTACGGGCGGCCCTCCAGCAGCGTCAGGTGCTGCACGCACGCGTCCTCGAACTGGACTGACCCCCGCTCAGGTCCCGGTTGCCCCTTTCGGGTGCTCCTCGACCAAGTCGGATGATCATCTATTAGGCAGGGCCGCCCTCGAGCACTACGCTGCGCCCATGAGCATGCTGACTCCCCCCGGGATGGGCGGACAGTACCGGATCACGGGGGACAAATACCCGCGTATGCGCCCTCCCCGGCGGCGCGGCAGGCTCGTCGTCGTGGGCATCGTCTCCGTCGCCGTGCTGGGTGTGGTGGGCTGGGGAACACTCCAGCTCGTCGACGTCTTCACCGGCAGCGGCGACAAGGCCGCCGCCAACACCAAGGCGGCCTGCGCGCAGGGGATCAAGGTGAAGCCCTCGGCGGCCGCCGCCGCGGTGGTGCTGCCCAAGCCCGCCCAGATCACCGTCAACGTCTTCAACGCCACGCCCCGCAGCGGGCTCGCCAAGCAGACCGCGGACGAGCTCGCCAAACGCGGCTTCCACATCGGGGAAGTGGGCAACGCGTCCAAGGAGTTCGACAAGAAGGTCGCCGGCACCGGGATACTGCTCGGCCCCGCGTCCTCGCTGAAGACCTCGCTGCCGGTGCTCGGCACCCAGCTGGCCGCCGCCGAGCTCCGCACCGACGCCGCCCGCAAGAGCGCCGCCGTCGACCTCGTCATCGGCACCGCCTTCAAGCAGCTGACCGCGAAGCCGGACGCCGACAAGGCACTGGCCGCGCTGAACGCGCCCGAGGCGGCCGCCGCGACGAAGAAGAACGGCTGCTGACGGCCGTACGGCCGGTCCGGACACGGCCCCGCGGACACCCGCGGGGCCTTCGGCGACCCCGGGGAACGCCGTCCGCGCGGGCCCGTCGGAGGACACCCTCCCCGGACCGCCGGGGAACGCCGCCCTCCCGGGACCGCCGGGAGATCCCCGCGCGGGGCATCGACACGCCCGCGCGCCGGGCCCCGGGAAAAGAAGACACAGGGCCCCTGCGGGCGGGGGCGTACGGGGGACTCAGGGCCCCACGGGACCGGCCGAGGGCCCCACGGGCCGCCTGGCGGCCGCCAGGGTCCTGCCGGCTGCTCAGGGCCGCGTACGGCCGGGTCGTACGCCTACTCCGCGGCGCCGTAGAGCCGGTCGCCCGCGTCGCCCAGGCCCGGCACGATGTAGCCGTGCTCGTTGAGGTGGTCGTCGACGGCCGCCGTGACCACCGTGACCGGAGTGCCGGCCAGCTCGCGCTCCACGATCTCCACGCCCTCGGGGGCGGCGAGCAGCACCACGGCGGTGACGTCGTCGGCGCCGCGGGCGATCAGCTCCTGGATCGCCGCGACCAGCGTGCCGCCGGTGGCGAGCATCGGGTCCAGGACGTACACCTGACGGCCGGAGAGGTCCTCCGGCATGCGCGAGGCGTACGTGGAGGCCTTCAGGGTCTCCTCGTCGCGCACCATGCCCAGGAAGCCCACCTCGGCGGTCGGCAGCAGCCGCACCATGCCGTCCAGCATGCCCAGGCCCGCCCGCAGGATCGGCACGACCAGCGGGCGCGGGTAGGACAGCTTCACCCCGGTGGTCTCGGCGACCGGCGTGACGATGTCGACCTGTTCGGTGCGCACGTCACGCGTGGCCTCGTACGCGAGCAGGGTGACCAGCTCGTCGGCGAGACGGCGGAAGGTCGCTGAGTCGGTGCGGCGGTCGCGCAGCGTGGTGAGCTTGTGGGCGACCAGGGGGTGGTCGACGACGTGGAGACGCATGTCCACAACAGTAACCGGGCCGAACCCGCCCGGCGCTCCCGCACTCGGCGGGTGCCCGGCGCGGACTCGCGACGACCCCTGGCGTCGAACCGCCCGTCGGAGGGAAGGTGGTGATGACGACCGGGATGGGGTGGTGCTGTGCCTGAGTCTCCGGAACCGTCCGACCCGCCCGACCGCGACGCGCCGGAGACGGCCGCCGAGCGGCGTCGGCGACGCGCCCAGTTCCTGCGCGACCTCGCCGAGGCCCGGGAGCTGCGCGACCGCATCCAGCCCCGGCGCGCCAGGACCGCCAGGCTGCGGCACGCCATGCGCATGCGGACCTTCCGCTGGTAGCCCGCGGCACGCCGTGGGTACGGCCGGGCGGCGGCGATCACGCGGGTGGCCGTGCGTGGGCGAGGCGGAAAGCCGCGTACGATCCGCAGGTGGCAGCAACGAGTGTGCTGGTGAGTCCTGTTCGGACGTACTTGCCTCCGTGCGATCAAAACTGCCAGACACAGGGAGCCGAAGACGTCCCCTGGAGGCCTTGTTTCTGCCACGATTCCGAGTGGGTGGGCCCGGAGCACAGCTCTCCCCGCCCGCAACCTCCGCCGGGGGGACCCCCAACCGGCACGCCTATGACCAGTGGGAGAGTCACGGTGTACTTCGCCGCACTGCTCGCGCGCACCGAAGACGGGTGGGAAGCGAGCGACACGGAGCTCGACGATGTGGAGACCCTGTCGGATCTGGCCGACCTGGCCCGGGAGGCCTCTCCCGACGACGACACGGTGCTCGTACTCATCGAGCAGGAGGACGGGTGGTTCGGTGTCGTCCGGGTGGACGGCGAGGACGACCCTCGTATCTATGTCTCCGACGCCGCCGCCGCTGCCCGCAGCAGCTACGGCGAGATCCTGCTCACCGACGAACTGCTCGGCCGCGATCCGGGTGACCCCGACGACGAGCTGGACTCGCTCGACCTCGACGGCACCGAGGACGGCGACGACCAGGCCGACGACGAGGACGAGGACGGGACCGCCGGTGGCGGCGGCTCCGGCGAGATCGTGCCCCACGGCCCGGTCGGCGACCCCGGCATCCTCGACGACCTCGGCATCAGCGAGAAGGAGCTGAAGCAGCTGTCGGACGACGCGCTGACCGAGATCGCCGAGGCCCTCGGCGCCGCCGACGTCCTGGAGACGGTCCGCTGACCGCACCGGACGCGGCACGGACACCGGACCCGGTACGCGACCGCTGGCGGGCCGCGATGCGGCTCGCCCTGGCCGAGGCCGGCCGGGCCGTCCAGGGCGGAGACGTCCCCGTCGGCGCCGTCGTGCTGGCTCCGGACGGTACGACCGTGCTCGCGGCCGGGCACAACGAACGCGAGGCGGTCGGCGACCCGACCGCACACGCGGAGGTCCTCGCCGTCCGGCGGGCGGCCGCCGCGCTCGGCGAGTGGCGGCTGACCGGCTGCACACTCGTCGTCACACTGGAGCCGTGCACGATGTGCGCGGGCGCGCTCGTGCAGTCCCGCGTGGACCGGGTCGTCTACGGCGCCCGGGACGACAAGGCCGGCGCGACCGGCTCCCTGTGGGACGTCGTGCGCGACCGGCGGCTCAACCACCGCCCGGAGGTCGTCGAGGGCGTCCTGGCCGAGGACTGCGCACGGCTGCTCACCGAGTTCTTCCGGGACCGCTGAACCCGCCCCGGACACCCCGGACCGGGGGTCCCCGGGAAACGGATTTCAGAGCACGGCCCACCTTGGGGTAGTGTCTCCCTCGGTAGCGTGTCCGAGCGGCCGAAGGAGCTCGCCTCGAAAGCGAGTGTGGCGCAAGTCACCGAGGGTTCAAATCCCTCCGCTACCGCCGAAGAAGGGCCCCGTCGACAGACGGGGCCCTTCGTGCGTCCCGGACGGAAACTCCCGGAAGATCGTTGGTCCTTCAACACGCCGTGAAGTTAAACTCGCCGCCGGTAACAGGGCCCGTTGCCAGGGCTCCAGGGGCACGCCAGTCACAGGGGAGGCCGCGGTGGCGGTGAATGCGAAGAAGATCGCCGTCTATGTGCTCGTGGTCTTCGCGCTGTACGTGATCATCACGGACCCGGCCAAGGCGGCGGACTACGTCCAGATAGCCTTCGAGGGCATATCGGACGCCGCCCAGGCCATAGGCGACTTCATGACCTGGATCGCCAACGGGGCCAAGAACTAGGGCCGACCGCTCGGAGCGGCCCGGCATCGCGTCCTCCCCGCAGCCGGGACGGCCTCGGCCGCCCCGATCCGTACGAACGACCCTAGGGAGTGCCCGTGATCCGCCACCTGGTCCTCTTCAAGCTCGACGAGGGCGTGGAACGCGACGACCCGCGCGTCGTGGAGGGCGTCGCCGCCTTCCGCGCGCTCGACGGCCAGATCGACGAGCTGCGCTTCTGGGAGCTCGGCTGGAACATCAGCGACCGGCCCATCGCCTACGACTTCGCGATCAACTCGGCGGTCGAGGACGCGGACGCCCTCAAGCGCTACCTGGAGCACCCGGCGCACCAGGCCGGTGTCGCCCTCTGGCGGGAGTTCGCCACCTGGGTGGTCGCGGACTACACGTTCTGAGCCGCCGGCCCCACGCCCACACGAACAGCCCCGCGAAGCCCCGCATCGGAGCGAACGTCGCGGGGCTTTCCTGTGCCATCTGCTTCAACTCGCCCCCAACACGGCATTATGCGGTGCTTGCACACTGTGCACATGTCTTGTGATGCTATGACCGCTTTTGACGGATGATTGACCGATGAAGAGGTGGCGTTGACCGTGTCGGCCAGTACTGCGCCGCCCCAGGAGGAGACCGCCATCCGGGAGACGACCTCCGCGGCCTCCCCGGTCCCCGGGACCCCTCCTGCCCCGGGGACACCGGGAGCACCGGGCGCCCCGGCGGGTCCGGCAGGCCTGGCAGGCCCTGAGGCTCCCGAGGGCCCCGAGGACGCCGGGAGCCAGGAGGTCCCCGTCCCGGCCCCGGAGAAGCGCCGTGGCGCCGACACCCGGGCACTCACCCAGGTGCTCTTCTCCCAGCTGAAGGACCTCCAGCCGGGCACGCCGGAGCACGACCGGGTGCGCGGGGCGCTCATCGAGGCCAATCTCCCGCTCGTGCGCTACGCGGCCGCCCGCTTCCGCAGCCGCAACGAGCCGATGGAGGACGTCGTCCAGGTCGGCACCATCGGGCTCATCAACGCCATCGACCGCTTCGACCCGGAACGGGGCGTGCAGTTCCCGACGTTCGCGATGCCCACGGTCGTCGGCGAGATCAAACGGTACTTCCGTGACAACGTTCGCACCGTCCACGTACCGCGCCGGCTGCACGAGCTGTGGGTGCAGGTCAACAGCGCGACCGAGGACCTGACCACCGCCTTCGGCCGCATCCCGACCACCGCCGAGATCGCCGAGCGGCTGCGCATCGGGGAGGACGAGGTGCTGTCCTGCATCGAGGCCGGGCGGTCGTACCACGCCACCTCGCTGGAGGCCGCACAGGAGGGCGACGGGCTGCCCGGACTGCTCGACCGGCTCGGCTACGAGGATCCGGCGCTGGACGGCGTCGAGCACCGCGACCTGGTCCGCCACCTCCTGGTCCAGCTACCCGAACGCGAACAGCGAATCCTGCTCCTGCGCTACTACAGCAACCTGACCCAGTCGCAGATCAGCGCGGAGCTCGGCGTCTCCCAGATGCATGTCTCTCGGCTGCTCGCGCGCAGCTTCCAGCGGCTGCGCTCCGCGAACCGCATCGAGGCCTGACCGTGCGCCGGTTCACGGCCTGACCGTGCGCCGGCCCACCACGGGACCGCCCACCGGATCACGGCACGACCGCACACCGGATCACGGCCGAACCGCACACGGGATCAAGTCATAACCGCACACGGGATCGAATGGTCACCGTCGAGAGCGAATCGCTCACCAGGGACGTTCCCGACAGTTGTGCGGTGAAAGTCCGTCAGGCCCCGTCTTTCCAGGGCCGATTCGTTACTCACATGTCGACATGTCACTACAGCGCGTTGCCGACATGTGACATTCTGCGGGAAGAGCGTTTGCCGTGGCTCCGGCTCCGGTATTCAGGTGAAAGCTGATGTTCCTCGCCGGAACTTCCGCCGCGACCGTCCCGCGACCCAAAGGGGGTGGCATGTCCGAAGACCAGGGCAGCTCGAAGGTGCTCACACTCACGAAGAGTGCTGAGGTGCCCGTCGTGCCCGACGCGCTCGACGCCGTTACGGCCCTCGAGGCAGTGCCGGCCCCGCCTCTCCCCACCTCGGGAGCGATCGACACCCGCACCCTCTCCCGCTCCCTCTTCCTGCGGCTCGCCGCGCTGGACGAGGACAGCCCCGAGCGCGCGTACGTCCGGGACACCCTGATCGAGCTCAACCTCCCGCTGGTGCGCTACGCGGCCGCCCGCTTCCGCTCGCGCAACGAGCCGATGGAGGACATCGTCCAGGTCGGCACCATCGGCCTGATCAAGGCGATCGACCGGTTCGACTGCGAGCGCGGGGTGGAGTTCCCGACCTTCGCGATGCCGACGGTCGTCGGCGAGATCAAGCGGTTCTTCCGCGACACCTCGTGGTCGGTGCGGGTCCCGCGCCGCCTCCAGGAGCTGCGGCTGGCCCTCACCAAGGCCAGCGACGAGCTCTCCCAGAAGCTGGACCGCTCCCCCACCGTCACCGAACTCGCCGCCGTCCTGGGCGTGTCGGAGGAGGACGTCGTCGACGGCCTCGCGGTGGGCAACGCGTACACGGCGTCGTCGCTGGACTCCCCGGCCCCCGAGGACGACGGCGGCGAGGGCTCCCTGGCCGACCGCCTCGGCTACGAGGACAGCGCGCTGGAGGGCGTGGAGTACCGGGAGTCCCTGAAGCCGCTGCTGGCCAAGCTCCCCTCCCGCGAGCGGCGCATCATCATGCTGCGCTTCTTCGCCAACATGACCCAGTCGCAGATCGGCGAGGAGGTCGGCATCTCCCAGATGCACGTCTCCCGGCTGCTCACCCGGACGCTGGCACAGCTGCGCGAGGGGCTCATCTCGGACTGAGTCCGGAAGGGTCGCGGGGCTTCCTCTTTGTCGGGGCGTCGGTCACCATGGCGCGATGCTTCGAGCGACACGGGCTGCACGGGTTGAACGAGCTGCAAGGGCCGTACGGAATGTACGGCCGACATCGACATCCGGCCGTCGGGGCGCCGCACTGGGCGCGTCGGCGGCCGTCGTCGTCTGTCTGGGCGCGGTACTGGGTTCCTGCGGGAGCGGCGGGCACGGCGGGGGTTACACCGCGGTGGGCGCGGGCGCAGGGCCGTCACCGGCGCCCGGCGGGGCGGGGCGGCCGACGGGAGGCGTGACACTGGTGCCGCTCGACGGGAGCGGCGCCGGGAACGGCTCGCCGAGCGCCGGGGACGGTCCGAGCGGCGGCCGCGCGGCGGGCTCCGGGCCGGGAACCACGGCCGGAAGGCCGGACTCCGCACCCGACGGCTCCTCCGCGGGCGACTCCTCGGCCGCCGACGGTACGGCCGGTGGCACGGGATCCTCCGGCGGTACGGGCCCCGGGACGCCGCCGTCCGTCCCGGCCGGACCTGGTACGGGCTCCCACCCTCCGTCGGTACCCTCCACGCCGGCCGCGTCCGCCGCACCTGCCGCCCTGAGCGTGGGCGAGCCGGTGCGTACGGCGGCGGACGAGCGGTGGTGCGAGAAGGTGAGCCTCGCGCTGCGCAACACCGGTGGAACCGAGGTGCGTTCGGGCACGGTGACCTTCGGTACGCACATCATCGGCGCGCTGGGCGTCGACTGGGCCACCGTCGGGTCGACCGCGGGACTTCCGGTCCCGATCGCGGCCGGCGCCCGGGAGGAGCGGACCTGGACGGTGTGCGTCGACGCGTGGCGCGTGCCGCTCGGGATGCACGTGGAGACGCGGGACGTGTCCGTCCAGTGGGAGTGACGGACACGACAAACGTGGCGGACGGAACGGATGCGGTGGAGGTGGTGGGGGCGGGGGTGGCGGACCGGCCTACTTGAGGGCGAGCCAGGCCACGGCGGCGACGATCGCGACGGCGACGACGACGCCCACGATCAGGCCGACACGGGGTCCGCCGGACGAGGCCACCGTCTGCTGCTGTCGGCTCTGGGGGGCCTCGTCGACGAACGCACGGAACATCTGGGTGCTGCCGGCGGGGTCGTGGTTGCCCTGCGGGTTCTGGGAGTTAGCCATGGGCCAGGACACTAGCGAATTCGGCGGGTCCGGCCCAAGTGGGGGCTCCGGTCCCGGGTCCGCCCCGCATCACCGGGGCCCACCTGCGGATTTACGTTAGCAATACTTGCCTTTGCCAAGTTTTTGAGCCCGCACCCCGCCTCTTTATTTGCCTGCAGCAACCAACATCTCTATGGTTGCCCTAAGCAACGAATACCGGGAGGTGTGATGGCCGAGCAGGCGCAGTTCCAGGAGCTGGCGCACCAGCTCAGCGCCGTCGGGGCCGTGAAACGGGACCTCGGGCGGATCCTGCCGCACGACTGCCCGGCCGGCTCGGCTGCCGTGCTGACGCTGCTCGGCCGCCATGGGGACATGCGCATGAGCAAGCTCGCGGAGCTGCTCGCCGTGGACATGTCGGTCACCAGCCGTCATGTCGCGCACGTCGCCGAGCGGGGCTGGATCGAACGGTCCCCCGACCCGGCGGACAAGCGCTCGCGCATCCTGCACCTCACGGACACGGGCCGCGACCAGCTCGACACGCTGTACCGGCGGAGCACCGAGCTGCTCGCCGACCGGCTGAGCGACTGGACCGACGACGAGGTCGGACAGCTCATAGGGCTGATGACACG
Source organism: Streptomyces sp. NPDC002265 (assembly GCF_040296125.1). Taxonomy (NCBI): domain Bacteria; kingdom Bacillati; phylum Actinomycetota; class Actinomycetes; order Kitasatosporales; family Streptomycetaceae; genus Streptomyces; species Streptomyces sp. NPDC002265. Next base: position 18,338 of record NZ_JBEOWS010000030.1, read on the forward strand.
CCTGAGAGCGAGCTTCGGCGACTGCCGCTCCTCGCCCCGGCTGCCGCCTCCCGCACTCGAGACGACCACCCGTACACCCGCAAGCACGTAAGAGAAGGAAGCCCATGGCAACGACCACACCAGCCGGTGTGCGGGCTCACGCCAAGCACGGGGGAGGCTCCTCCGACGCCCCGATGACCCACCGGCAGATCATGGAGGCGCTCTCCGGGCTGCTGCTCGGCATGTTCGTGGCGATCCTGTCGTCCACGATCGTCTCCAACGCCCTGCCCAAGATCATCGGCGACCTGGGCGGCGGCCAGTCCGCCTACACCTGGGTCGTCACGGCCTCGCTGCTGGCGATGACCGCCACCACCCCCCTGTGGGGCAAGCTGTCCGACCTGTACAGCAAGAAGGCGCTCGTCCAGATAGCGCTGATCATCTACGTGCTGGGATCGGCCGCCGCCGGCCTGTCGCAGAACCCCGGCATGCTCATCGCCTGCCGTGTCGTCCAGGGCGTCGGTGTCGGCGGTCTGTCCGCCCTCGCCCAGATCGTCATGGCCGCGATGATCTCCCCGCGTGAGCGCGGGCGTTACTCCGGCTACCTGGGCGCCACGTTCGCGGTCGCGACCGTCGGCGGCCCGCTGCTCGGCGGTGTCATCACCGACACCGAGTGGCTCGGCTGGCGCTGGTGCTTCTACGTCGGCGTGCCCTTCGCGGTCATCGCGCTGATCGTGCTGCAGAAGACCCTGCACCTGCCCGTCGTCAAGCGCCAGGTCAAGGTGGACTGGAGCGGCGCGTTCTTCATCTCCGCGGCGGTCTCGCTGCTGCTGGTCTGGGTCACCTTCGCCGGTGACAAGTACGACTGGATCTCGTGGCAGACGTACGCGATGGTCGGCAGCTCTATCGTCCTCGGACTGCTGTTCGTCCTGGTCGAGTCGAAGGCCAGCGAGCCGATCATCCCGCTGCGGCTGTTCCGCAACCGCACCATCACCCTGTCGTCGCTCGCCTCGCTCTTCGTCGGCGTCGCGATGTTCACCGGCACGGTCTTCTTCAGCCAGTACTTCCAGCTGGCCCGCGACAAGTCCCCGACGATGTCCGGCGTGCTGACCATCCCGATGATCGGCGGTCTGTTCGTCTCCTCCACCGTGTCCGGCCAGTTCATCACCCGGACCGGCAAGTGGAAGGTCTGGCTGGTCAGCGGCGGTGTGCTGGTGACGGCCGGTCTCGGTCTGCTGGGCACCATCCGGTACGACACGGACTACTGGAAGATGGCCATCTTCATGGCCCTGCTGGGCCTCGGCATCGGCATGATGATGCAGAACCTGGTCCTGGCCACGCAGAACCAGGTGGCGCCCTCCGACATCGGCGCGGCGAGCTCCACGGTCACCTTCTTCCGTTCCCTCGGCGGTGCGGTCGGCGTCTCCGCGCTCGGCGCGGTCATGGCCCACCGCATCACCGACTACGTCAAGGACGGCCTGGCCGGCCTCGACCCCCAGTACGCCGCCGCCGCGTCCAAGTCCAGCGGCAGCATCCCCGACATGGACACGCTGCCCGCGCCGCTGCGCACGGTCATCGAGAGCGCGTACGGCCACGGCATCGCGGACGTCTTCATGATCGCGTCCGTCCTGGCGCTGCTCGCCTTCCTCATCACGCTGTTCATCAAGGAGGTCCCGCTGCGCAGCAAGGGCGCCCTGGCGCAGGCCGCCTCGGAGGACTCCCCGGCCGAGGCCCCGGCCGCGGTCGCGGCTCAGGCCGCGGAGAGCGCTCCGGCTCCGGCCCCCGTTCCCGAGCCCGCCCTCGCGCAGGCCGGTCCCGAGGGCACCCAGCGCCTGGCCGCGGTCGCCACGGTGGCCGCCGGTGCGGCCGCGGGCGGCGGCACCCCGGTGCACGGCTTCGTGCGCGGCGCCGAGAGCGCGCCCGTCCCGCGGGCCGCGGTCACGCTGATCTCCCTGGCGGGACAGCAGCTGGGCCGGTCGGTCGCGCATTCCGACGGCGCCTACTCGGTGGACGCGCCCGGCACGGGCTCGTACGTCCTGATCGCCTCCGCCGACGGCTACCAGCCGCAGGCGTCCACGATCGTCGTGGACGGCGAGCCGGTGGCGTACGACATCCTGCTCAGCGGCACCAGCGGGCTGACCGGTGTCGTCCGCGAGGCCGAGAGCGCGCTGCCGGTCAAGGACGCGATGGTGATCGTCACCGATGTGCGCGGGGACCTGCTGGCCACCGCCGCCACCGGTGAGCAGGGCGAGTTCTCCTTCGCCGAGCTGGTGCCCGGCACGGTGACCCTCGCGGTCAACGCCGACGGCCACCGGCCGCGCGCCCTGCCCGTCGAGGTGGGCGGCACCGGCGTCACCCGGGTCGAGATCGACCTCGCCCCGGGCGCCCGGCTCCAGGGCGTGGTGCAGGCCCCGCACGGTCCGCTGGCCGACGCCCGCGTGACGCTGGTGGACGCGGCGGGCAACGTGGTCGGCACGGCCACCACGGGGTCGGACGGGGCGTACGCCTTCACCGACCTGGACGGCGGCGAGTACACCGTGATCGCGACGGGCTACCCGCCGGTGGCCACCGCGCTGACGGTCGCCGGTCCCGGCGTCGACGGACACGACATCCGGCTCGCCCACCCCGGCGAGTAGTCACACTCCGGCCCGTGGCGGCCGGCGCGCCCGGAGCGGCGGCGCGCCCCTGCCACGGGCCGGTTTCATCGCGACCAATTTCTGATGCTTTGCAGGGAGAAAACGGGATGGGACTGACCGCGAGGATCCGCACCCGGGACGGATGGGCCGTGTCGCACGCGGTCGTCACCGTGACCGACACGACCGGCAGCCAGGTGCTGCGGGCCGAGGCGGACGCCGAGGGCGCGGTACGGGACGCGAACCCGCTGGCGCCGGGGGCGTACACGGTGATCGTCACCGCCGTCGGGTACGCGCCGGCCGCCGCGAGCGCGATCGTCACCGCGAGCGGGCGGGCCGAGGTCGGGACGGTGACGCTGGCCCGGCAGGGCGGCACCGAGCTGCCGCCGCCGGGGCCGTGGACCATCGACCCGGCGCACTCCACGGTGGGCGCGATCGCCCAGCATCTGGGCATCTCCAGCGTGCGCGGCAGGTTCACGGAGTTCGCGGGCACGGTGGAGATCGCCCCGGACGACATCACCAAGTCCCGGGTCGAGGCGGTGATCCGCGCCGCCTCCATCGACACCGGCAACGGGACGCGCGACACCCACCTGCGCTCCGCGGACTTCCTGGACGCCGAGGTGTTCCCCGAGATCACCTTCCGCTCCACCGGCCTGACGGCGGCGGGCTCCGACCGCTGGACCGTCCACGGCGAGCTGGCCATGCGCGGGGTCGTACGGCCCGTCGACCTGGACCTCGCCTACCTCGGCACCGGCTCCGACCCGTGGGGCGGCACCCGGGCCGCCTTCCGGGCGACCACCGAGCTGCACCGCGAGGACTTCGCCATGAACTACAACCAGATCGTCCAGGCCGGCATCGCGGCCATCGGTACGACCCTCAGGGTCGAACTGGACGTCCAGGCGGTACAGGGCGAGTCACTGCCGCAGACCTGACCGCGAGGGGCGCGGGCGAAGTTGCCCTCTAGGAGCGGGTGTTCGCGTCCACGACCGTGCGGGCCAGGTCGCGCAGCTTGATGTTCTCGCGTTGCGAGGCGCGCACCAGACTGTCGAACGCCTGCGCCGCGTCGATGTTCAGACGCTCCATCAGGATGCCGGTGGCCTGGCCGATCAGATCCCGGGTGCGCATGGCCTCGGTGAGCTGCTCGCGCACGGTCGCCGAGTCGAGGGCCAGGCCGACGTGCGCGGTGAACAGCCGGCCGACGCGGGTGGCGGTCTCGTCGAAGGTGCGCGGCTTGCGGGCGTACACGGTCAGCACGGTCAGGCGCTGCCGGTCCGCCCGCAGCCGCAGGGCCAGCGCCGAACGCAGTCCGAGAGCGGCCAGCTCGCCGTCGCCCTCGCCGCCCTCGGACTCGCTGTCGTCGAGGCGTACGACCGGGGTGTTCCGCAACCGGTGCCAGTACGGCCGTACGGCACGGACCTGGGCCGGGGACTCGGCGGCGCGGACGACGTCGTCGGACCAGGCGACCGGGTGCCGGCGGTCGGTGCCGTCGAGCACGGAGATCCCGGCGTGCTCGGCCCCGGGCAGCAGACGCACGGCCAGCCGGACCGCGGTGCGCAGCGTGCCGTGCGGGGTGTCCGTGTCGTGCAGCTGCCGAGCCGCCGCCGTCAGGGCTTCGGCCAGCTCGAACCCGACAGGAAATCGGGGCAATTCAGAAAACTCGGACGCAGTCACCACGAACCTCTTCGGCATGCACGACCGACCGGTCGCGCGCAGGAGAGCTCCGCAGCACATTCCCGACTGCGAGCAAAGGACGAAGAGCACCTTATCTGCTCCGTCGGGTGGTGATGACGCCCGGCTGACGGACCGTCCGGTCGCCCTTTCGCAGCGGGCCGTGGGCGTGATGGAATGGGCGGCAGGTCAGGAAGTGGCCTCCCCGGAACCCGGACGAGTACGCCTTCTGCCAGGTGAGTGACGTGACCTACCTCCCGACACCCTGCCGGGTGCGCGACCTGCCCGGCTGCACCTTGTTGACCCTGCCCCCGGAAATAGACCTCTCCAACGCGACCACGGTGTTCGACGCCGTCGCCGGCGCCGTGCACGCCCGCGGCGACCGGCTGGCGATGCTGGTCCTGGACCTCACGGGCACCCGCTTCATGGACTCCCAGGGCGCCCGCCTGGTCGACGACGTACGCCGGCTGCTGGGCCCGCGGGTCCCGCTCCGGGTCGCCGCCTCACCCTCGGGAGTGCCGCGCCGCGTCCTGGAGCTGACCGGGGTACGCCGCGACGTGCCCGTGTACGACGACGCGTCGCAGGCCCGGTCGGCCTGAGCGGCTGCCCTAGGCTGGCGTCATGGCACCGAACATCGCGACCAACACCTCCGTGACGCTGGACGAGTTGCTCGACTTCGTACGCCCCCGCCACCGCGCCCTCCTGCTGACCCGGCGGGCCGACGGCAGCCCCCAGGGATCGCCGCTGACCTGCGGGGTCGACGACTCGGGCCGGATCGTGGTCTCCACCTACCCGGAGCGCGCCAAGACCCGTAACGCCCGGCGGGACGCCCGGGTCAGCGTGATCGTGCTCAGCGACGACTGGAACGGCCCCTGGGTCCAGGTCGACGGCACGGCCGAGGTCCTCGACAGCCCCGACTCCGTGGAGCCGCTGGTCGAGTACTACCGGAACATCGCCGGCGAACACCCCGACTGGGACGAGTACCGGGCCGCGATGGTCAAGCAGGGCAAGTCGATCATCCGGATCACCCCGGAGCGCTGGGGCCCGGTGGCGACCGGCGGCTTCCCCGCACGGCTCGCGCCCGAGGAGTAGCGGGACGGGCGAGCGGGACGGGCGAGCGGACCGCGAAAGTCCGGTCAGCCGCGTTCCACCATCGCCTCGATGCCGGCCACCAGCAGGTCCAGGGCGAAGGCGAAGTCGCGGTCCATCATCTCCGCGACCGTGTCGCCGCCGCGGGCGGCCATGAGGTCCCGGGACTCCTGGATCACGTCGGCGGTGTCCGGGGCCTCGTACGCCGCGCTCATGGCCTGCTGGAAGTAGTCGTCCGGGCCCACACCGGCGTCCGCGACGCGGGCGAGGAAGTGGCCCTCGATCGTGCCGTAGCCGTACACGAACTGGAAGACGGCGGAGATCGCGCCCGTGACGCGGTGCGCGGGCAGCCCGGTGCGCCGGACGACGCGCTGCACCTGGCGGGAGAAGGCCAGCGAGTTGGGGCCGATGTTGAGGTACCGCCCGGCGAGCGGCGAGAGCCAGGGGTGCCGCACCAGCAGCGCCCGGTACTCGGCGGCCAGCGTCCGCAGCCCGTCGCGCCAGTCCTTCGCGTCCCCGGCGTCCTGATCGGGCAGGCGCAGCTCGCCGAAGGCCGCGTCCAGGGCGAGTTCGAGGAGGTCGTCCTTGGTGTCGACGTACCAGTAGACGGACATCGCGGTCACGTTGAGCTCGGCGGCCAGCCGCCGCATGGAGAACCTGGCCAGCCCCTCGGCGTCCAGGAGACGGACCGTGGCCTCGGTGATCCGGTCACGGTCGAGTCCCGACGGCTGGCCGCCCCCGCGTCCGCCCCGGCGCGCCTTGCCCTCCAGCCACACGCTGCTGCGCGCGGGCCGCCCGGCCGCCTTCTCGCCCTGTTCCGCCTGCTCGCTCTGTTCCGCCTTCTCGCCCTGCTCCGGCTGCTCGCTCTGTTCCGGCTGCTCCATGGCGCACCTTCCTCGACACTCCCGCGGCCCGCTCACGATGCCAGGTGCGGCACCTCGGCCTGCCCCCGGCTCGGGGACCGGCCCGGGACCCGGCCGAAGGTCCGGACCAGGGCCTACGCCGTCACCACCTCCGAGTCTGCCCGCTCCGCCCGGTGCAACAACGCCGCGGCGAGGATCCCGCCGAGCAGTACGGCCACCGCGCCCACGAGCTGGCTGACCTGGAGTCCGGACGAGAACGCGTCGGTGACCCGGGCCCGCTCCCGCTCCCCGTCGGCGGCCGCCAGCGCCGCGGGCAGCGAACCCGCCGCCACCGGAACCAGCGCCGCGAAACGGGAGTTGAGCACCGCGCCCAGGACGGCGACGCCCAGTCCGTTGCCGAACTCGGCGAGCGTGCCGTTGATCCCGGCACCGACGCCGGCCTTCTCCGGCGGGATCGCGCTCATGATGGCGTGCGCCATGGCGGGGTTGGCGACCGCGCAGCCCGCGCCGATGAGCAGCAGACCCAGCAGTGTGCCCGCGTAACCGTGGGCGGCGAGCGTGGCGATCGACACCAGGCCGCCGGACATCAGCGCCATGCCCAGCGCTATCGACACCGGCGTGCCGAGCCGCTTCGTCCACTTCGCCGACAGACCGGAGAAGTTCAGGGCGACGACGGACAGCGCGAGCGGCGCGGTGCGCAGCCCCGCCTCCAGGGGGCCGTACCCGAGGACGAACTGGAGGTGCTGGGTGAGCAGGAACAGCGCGCCGCCCATGCCGAACGTGATCAGGACCGCGCCGGCCACCGCGCCGCTGAAGCGGCGGTCGCGGAAGAACTCCAGGTCGAGCATCGGGTCCTGGACCCGGCTCTCCCAGTGGGCGAACAGGGCGAGTACGGCCACCGCGACGGCCGCGCTCACCAGCACCCGGGCCGAGGTCCAGCCGTGCGCAGGGCCGGAGATGATCGCGAACACCAGCGTGGTCATCCCGATGGTGGACAGCAGGGCGCCGAGCAGGTCCGGGCGCTCGCCCCGGGGGTTCCTGGACTCGGGGACGAGGGCCACGACCGCGGCCAGGCCGAGCGCCGCGACCGGCAGGTTGATCAGGAAGATGGCGCCCCACCGGAAGTGGTTCAGCACGAAGCCGCCGATGAGCGGACCGGCCGCGAAGCCGAGGGCGTTGACCGCGGCCCAGATGCCGATCGCCCTGGCGTGCTCCTCGGGCGCGAAGATTTGCATCACCACGGCCAGTGTGGTCGTCAGCAGCAGCGCGCCGCCGACGCCCATACCGGCCCGCGCGGCGATCAACTGGCCGGTGGAGTCGGCGAGTCCGGCCACCAGCGAGCCCGCGCCGAACAGCACGAGGCCGGTGATCAGCATCCTCTTGCGGCCGTAGCGGTCGGCCGCGCTGCCTGCGGTGAGCAGCAGACCCGACTGCACGAGCGAGTACGCGTTGATCATCCACTGGATGTCGGAGGTGCTCGCGCCCAGTTCGCGGGTGAGCGAGGGGATCGCGACGTTCAGCACGGTGTTGTCGAGCAGCACGGTGAGCTGCGCCAGGCATATGACACCGAGTATCAGCCAGCGCTGGGGGTGGCTCTGCGGAGTGGACATGCTCTACACCGTAGAACAGCTCCTATACGACGTACAGCGAGTATGCGGCGAGCGAGAGGAAGGGCGGTGGCCGTCGGCCACCGCCCTTTCCGTCCCGGCCGAGCGTCAGCCGCTCGCCTTCTTCGTCAGGTCGTAGAAGGTGGCCGAACCGACCGTCACCTTCTTGAAGTTGCTCTCGACCCACGAGGAGATCTGCGAGGCGGTGCCGTCGCTGCTGCCACCCATGCCACCGCCCATGCCACCGCCGGAGATGAAGTAGTGGATCCTTCCGTCCGCCACGTACTTCTTGAACTGCGCCAGCGTCGGGGACGGGTCGGTGCCGTTGAAGCCGCCGATCGCCATCACCGGCTCGCCGGTGGAGAGCTGGTAGCTCGCGGCGTTCTGGGAGCCGACGGACGCGGCGACCCAGGTGTACGAGCCGGCGTTCTTCTCCAGCAGCGCCTTCGCCTCGGAGGAGACGCTCGCGCCGTTCAGCAGGCCGCCGACGCCACCGCCGCCGCCCATGCCACCGCCCTCGAACGTCCCGCCGCCGGGGAAGCCGTTGCCGTTCTGCTGCCCCCGGCCCTGGCCCTGGCCCTGGCCCGGCATACCGCCGCCGGGGAAGCCGCCGGTGCCGCCGCCCGGGAAGCCGTTGCCGTTCTGGTTGGTGCCGTTGCCCTGCTGCCCCTGCGTGTTGCCGCCGCCGGGGAAGCCGCCGAAGCCGCCCCGGCCACCGCCACCGCCGCCACGACCCGGACCGCCGCCCATCATGCTCGCGCCGGCCGGACCGGCGGTGACGATGGAGCCGGTGTGTCCCTCCTGGAGCGTGCTGAGGGTGTACGCCGTCGGGCCGGCCAGCGCCGCCACGACGCTCACGGCCGCCGCCGCGAGGGCCGTCCGGCGGGGCACGCGGCCCGCGAAGACCAGACCGAGCGCACCGGCCAGGCCGCCGACCAGGACCAGCCACTTCAGCCACGGCAGATAGTCCGAGGTGCGGTTGAGCAGGACGTAGCCCCACACCGCGGCCGCCACCGCCGAGGCCGCGAGGGCGACCGACACCCAGGTCCGCTCGCGCCGCTCCCACAGCAGGCCCGCGCCCATGCCGGTCACCGCCGCCAGGTACGGGGCGAGCGCCACCGTGTAGTACTGGTGGAAGATGCCCGCCATGTAGCTGAAGACGGCCATGGTCATCAGCAGCGAGCCGCCCCAGACCAGCAGCGACCCACGGGTCACGGACGTCCGCGGGAGCCTGCGCGTGGCCACCAGACCCGCGACCAGCAGGACCAGCGCGGCCGGCAGCAGCCAGGAGACCTGGCCGCCGACCTCGGAATTGAACATCCGGTCCCAGCCGGTCTCGCCCCACTGCCCGGTGCCGCCACCGCCGCCACCGCCGCCGACGCTGCCGGTCTCGTCGCCGCTGAGGCGGCCCAGGCCGTTGTAGCCGAAGGTCAGTTCCAGGAAGCTGTTGTTCTGCGAACCGCCGATGTAGGGGCGGGAGGACGCCGGCCACAGCTCGACGATCGCCACCCACCAGCCGCCGGAGACGATCAGCGCGCCGGTCGCCAGGGCGAGCTGCCCGAGCCGCTTCTTCAGCGCCACCGGAGCACAGACGGCGTAGACGATCGCCAGCGGCGGCAGGATCAGTAAGGCCTGGAGGGTCTTGGCGAGGAAGGCGAAGCCGATCGCCGCGCCGGCCCACAGCAGCCACTTCGTCCGCCCGTCCTCCAGGGCGCGCACGACGAGGTGACAGGCGACGGCCATCAGCAGCGCCAGCATGGCGTCCGGGTTGTTGAACCGGAACATCAGCGCCGCGACGGGCGTGAGCGCCAGCACGGCGCCCGCGATCAGACCGGCGGCGGGGCTGAACCGGCGGCGCACGGACGCGTACACGACGGCGACGGTGGCGACGCCCATCAGCACCTCGGGGACGAGGATCGCCCACGAGTTCAGGCCGAAGATCCGCACCGCCAGCTCCATCGGCCACAGCGAGGCCGGGGGCTTGTCGACGGTGATGGCGTTGCCCGCGTCCAGCGAGCCGAAGAAGAACGCCTTCCAGCTCTTGCTGCCGGCCTGGACGGCCGCGGAGTAGAAGGAGTTGGCGTAACCGGAGGAGCTCAGGTTGTACAGGTAGAGCAGCCCGGTCGCCAGCAGCAGGCCGAGGAAGGCCGGGCGCGCCCAGCGGGGGTCCTCGGGGCGGCCGCGCCACAGTCTCCGTACGAAGGGCTGCTTCGGCTCGCCGCCCTCGGGGGCGGGCGCAGCACCGGCGGCCGCATCCGCGGGCGGGGCGGCGGCCGGGTCCACGGGCGGGGCGGTCGGGGGCGGCCCCCAGGTCGGGGGAGCGCCTTCCCGGCCGGTCGTCGGGTCGGCCGTCGGGTCAGCCGTCGGGTCGGCCGTCGGGTCAGCCGTCGGGTCAGCCGTCGGGTCGGCCGTCCGGTCGTAGTCGATGGTCATCGGGAGTCCCCCGGGTCGGTGTCGTAGGGGCGCATCGGCTGGAGCCGCATGGTCGCGTCCCGCCAGGTGCCGTCCGCGGCTTCACCGGCGCGGAACAGGGTCGGGTCGTCGTACAGGGCCGGGTCGTACGGAGCGGAGTACGGCTGCTGCTGTTCCGGCCGGCGCTGGGGCAGCGGGGCGTACGGGCCGCCGGAGTGCTGCGCGGCCTGCGCCGTGGCGTAGACCGGGGCGGACGGGGTGTGGGAGGCGACGACCGTCGAGCGGGCGTCGGCCTCGCGCCGGTCCGGGAACACCCAGGCGCGGAAGAGCAGGAAGCGCAGCACGGTCGCCGCGAGGTTGGCGGCGATCAGCACCGCGAGTTCGGTGGAGTGCGCCGGGTCGGCCGTCGCCGCGCCCAGGGCGGCCAGCGAGCCACTGGTCAGCGCGAGGCCGATGCCGAAGACGACCAGGCCCTGCGCCTGGTGCCGGACGGCGCCGCCGCGGCCGCGCACCCCGAAGGTCAGGCGCCGGTTGGCGGCCGTGTTGGCGATCGCCGAGACCAGCAGCGCGAGCGCGTTGGCGGTCTGCGAACCGCCGAAGGTGCGGAAGGCGCTGTAGAGCAGCAGGTAGAACAGGGTCGACAGACCGCCGACGACACAGAACCCGACGAGCTGGCGGGCCAGTCCCCTGGGCACGTCCGCGAGGTCACGGTCGCGCGGGTCGTCGCCGAACGGCCGGGTCAGCCGGTCCAGCGGGAGCGAGCCGGTGGCCAGGGCCTTGCCCACCCGCCACACGCCCTTCAGGTCGTCGGTCGCCGTCTTCACGATGTGCACCGTGGAGTCGGGGTCGTCGACCCAGTCGACGGGCACCTCGTGGATCCGCAGCCCGGCGCGCTCGGCGAGCACCAGCATCTCGGTGTCGAAGAACCAGCCGGTGTCCTCCACCAGCGGCAGCAGCACCTGGGCGACATCGCGGCGGATCGCCTTGAAACCGCACTGCGCGTCCGAGAAGCGGGCCTGGAGCGAACCGCGCAGGATCAGGTTGTACGAGCGGCTGATGAACTCGCGCTTGGCGCCGCGCACCACCCGCGAGCTGCGGGCCAGCCGCGACCCGATCGCGAGGTCCGAGTGGCCCGAGATCAGCGGGGCCACCAGCGGCAGCAGCGCGTTGAGGTCGGTGGACAGGTCCACGTCCATGTAGGCGAGGATCGGCGCGTCCGAGGCCGACCAGACGGTCCGCAGCGCCCGGCCGCGGCCCTTCTGCTCCAGCCGGAAGGCCTTCACCTCCGGCAGCTGCGCCGCCAGCCGCGAGGACACCTGCGGGGTCGTGTCCGTCGACGCGTTGTCCGCGATGGTGATGCGGAACGGGTACGGGAACGTGCGCTTGAGGTGTTCGTGCAGTCTGACGACGCACGGCTGGAGGTCCTTCTCCTCGTTGTAGACGGGGATCACTACGTCCAGGACCGGCGTACCGGCGGCCGCGGCCGGGAGGTGTTCCCGCGCCGGCAGGTTGCCGGGAGAAGAATCGGTTCGCATGACAACGACTGTTGTCAAGCGCCCTGTTGCACCCATGTGGTGGCACTGTGCTGAACCTGTGAGTCGAGTTGCCAGTTCGTTTCGGGCGCGGGGTGCGGAACGGACGGGCCGAGGGCGGGCAGATGCACGGTGAACACCGTGCGTCCGGGCACGCTGTCGACGGTCACGGCACCGCCGTGCGCGGTCGCCACGGCCTGCACGATGGCCAGGCCCAGACCGGTCGACCCGGTGGCGCGGGAACGCGCCGAGTCGCCGCGGGCGAACCGTTCGAAGACGTGCGGGAGCAGGTCCGACGGAATGCCCTGGCCGTTGTCCTGGACGTCCACGCACAGCCACGGCCCGCGCCGCTGCACCCGTGCGGTGACGGTCGTACCGGGCGGGGTGTGGGTACGCGCGTTCGCCAGCAGGTTGACCAGCACCTGTTGCAGCCGGGCCGCGTCCGCGGACACCAGCGCGGGCTCGTCGGGCAGCTCCAGCCGCCAGACGTGGTCCCGGCCCGCCGCGCGGGCGTCGCTGATGGTGTCGACCACGAGCGGTACGAGGTCGGTCTGCTCGAACTGCAGCGGCCGGCCCGCGTCCAGGCGGGCGAGCAGCAGCAGGTCCTCGACCAGCAGCGTCATCCGGCCCGCCTCGGACTCGATGCGGTGCAGCGCGTGCCGGGTGTCGGGCCCGACCTGCTCGCGTCCGCGCCGGGTGAGCTCGGCGTAGCCGCGGATGGAGGCCAGCGGGGTGCGCAGCTCGTGGCTGGCGTCCGCGACGAACTGCCGTACCCGCATCTCGCTCTGCTGGCGGGCGTGCAGGGCGCCGTGGACGTGGTTCAGCATCCGGTTCAGCGCGGCGCCGACCTGTCCGACCTCGGTGTGCGGATCGGTCTCGGCCTCGGGGACCCGCTCGCTGAGGTTGACCTCGCCGGTGTGCAGGGGCAGTTCGGAGACCCGGGTGGCGGTGGCGGCGACCTTGCGCAGCGGGCGGGTGGCCACGCCGACGAGGACGTAACCGGCGATGCCTGCGGCGAAGAGACCGGCCGCGGTGATGCTCACCTCGACCAGGACGAGGGTGTTGATGGTGTTGGTGACGTCGGTGGTCGGCAGCGCGACGTAGAACGCGTCACCGCTCTCGTTCGTCTTGTACTCGACGCGATACTCGCCGAGTCCGGGGATGTCCACGGAGTGCGCGCTGCCGTCCCGGGGCGCCGAGCCCAGCGCGGCCTTCTGCGCCGTACTGAGACCGGGGGCGCGCATCCCCTTGTAGTTGCCGTAGCTGTCCTTCTTCGACTGGGTGCGGACCGCGGTGGTGACCGTGCCGTTCTCCACGGAAGCGGCTATGGTGCCGGGCTGTGTGGGGCCCTGTGTGGCGAAGCTGACGACCTTGTCGCTGCCCGACACGTCGTCCCGCGAGGCCCCGGCCGGCCCCTCCGTGACCCCGACCGGCCCCTGGGCGGCGCCGGGGTTCGTGGCGCCCGGCGGCGCATGACCGCCCGCGAGGCGCATGCCGGAGTCGTGCACCTTGCCGTCCAGCTGCTCGTACAGATGCGAGCGCAGCGCCAGGGTCGTCACCGTGCCGATCACGGTGCACACCACGGCGATCAGCGCCACCGCCGAGATCACCAGCCGTGACCGCAGGGTCCGCGGGGTGCGCTGCCTCTTCTGCTTCTGTCGCTGTCTCTGCCTGCTCATCGCGCTGCCTTCACCGAAGCGTCCGCAAGGGTCTCGGGGTCGTTGCGCCAGGGCTCACGACCGGATGGAGCCGGGGGCTCACGACCGGATGGAGGAGCGACCCGGGGGCGCTCCTCCATGACAGGGCGGCAGGCACGAGGACCGACGGCCCGCCGGTCACCGGACCTCAGCCGGCCGGTTTGATCAGGTACCCGGCACCGCGCCGGGTGTGGATCATCGGCTCACGACCGGCGTCGATCTTGCGTCGCAGGTACGAGATGTACAGCTCGACCACGTTGGCCTGGCCGCCGAAGTCGTACGACCACACGCGGTCCAGGATCTGGGCCTTGCTGAGCACGCGACGGGGATTGCGCATGAGGAAGCGCAGCAGCTCGAACTCGGTGGCGGTCAGGTGGATGCCGTCCCCGGCCCGGGACACCTCGTGGCTGTCCTCGTCGAGGGTGAGATCGCCGACGACGAGCACGGAGTCCGAGCGCCGGTCGGCGGCACCGGAACGGCGGATCAGTCCGCGCAGCCGCGCCACGACCTCTTCGAGGCTGAACGGCTTGGTGACGTAGTCGTCGCCGCCGGCGGTGAGTCCGGCGATCCGGTCCTCGACCGCATCCTTGGCGGTGAGGAACAGCACCGGCACGTCGGGCAGTTCACGGCGCAGCCGGCCCAGGACGGTCAGCCCGTCCATGTCGGGCAGCATCATGTCCAGGACCACCGCGTCCGGCCGGAACTCGCGGGCGGTCTGGATCGCGCCCGTCCCGTCACCCGCGCTGCGGATCTGCCAGCCCTCGTAACGCAGGGCCATGGACAGGAGTTCGGTGATCGACAACTCGTCGTCCACCACAAGCACGCGGACGGGGCTCCCGTCCGGCCTCAGCAGTTCGGTGCGCCCCTGGGGCGAGGTCGTGGTCATGGTGGACACCATGTCCGGGTCCTCTGAGAGCACGCTTTCACTAATCTGTGATTTCCCTAAGAAACTCACAGGAGCCTCTCAGGGAAGACTTGGGTGATTCCTTGCCTGACATCGGCCCGGGAGTGCCGGAGCCGGTGCCGGGCGGCCGCGGCGGAGCGGAGAGCGCTTACCGAAAGGGCTCCCGAGCATCCAACTCCGCCCTCGTACCGCCCACTTCGCCGTGCCCGGGTCAGAAGAGCCCGTCCTGCACACCCGGCTCCCGCCGGAACCTGCGTACCGGCACGGTGAGTTCGGGTACGGAACCCTCCGCCGGGAGGAGCTCCCACCCGGTCATCAGCCGGGTGTCGAGCACCACCACGGCCCCGTCCTCGGACGCGCCGGCCAGATGCAGATCGGGCCCGGCCGCGGCCACCAGCTCCCCTCGCACCACACCCCCGGCGACCAGCTCCCGCACCGCCGCACCGGCGGCGGGCAGCCCGGCGAGCCCGAAGACGCGGACATGGTCGACGGGGTCGAGGGGCTCGCGCGTCAGCGACTCAGGCCACCCGTCGAGCGCCACCGCCCGGGCGTGCAGCGCCACGATCTCGGCCGCCCGCTCGTCCTGCGTGCCGGGCAGCTCGGAGCGCACCGCGCGCTTGTCGGCGTACGGGATCCGGTCGGGCACCCCGAGCGCGGCGCGCAGCAGCTCCTCGGCCCGCCGCGCGGCCATCAACGGCCCGGTGCCGAGCCAGCTGAAACAGACGGCGCCCTGCTCCAGCAGCCGGGCCGGTCCCCGCTCCAGGGCCGTGATGCCGACCTTGACCATGCCGGGCCCGAACCACGCCAGATAGACGTGGTACGGCCGCGGGTCGTCCGCGACGGTGTCGGCGGCCACGGAGTGCGCCCGGTCCATCCGCGCACACTCCTCGCACCGGGCTCCCGTACTGCGCCCCGGGACGACCGCCCGCGCCGCGCACGGATGCCCGCGCGCCCCCACACACGTCCGCACACCCCCGTCCACGATCCGGAAGGCGACCTGCTTCCCCCACGACAGCGCACTGCACCGCCCGCCGTCCCATCGCAGCACGGGACCGTCCGCCGACCACCGCAGTCCCGAGCACTTCCATGCCTGTGTCATCGCCTTCGAGCGTAGGCGCAGCCACCGACAGCCGGCCGGAGCATCGGCGTCCGGGCCGCACCCCCGGTCTCAGCCGCCGCCGGAGGTCCCGTCCCGGCGGTCGAAGTCCGCCCAGGCCTGCCGTTGGATCTCCTCGGGGTCGGCGAGGAGCTCGTCCAGGGACTCCGCCGGTCCCGGCGGGGGTGCGAGCGCCCTGAGGAGGGCGTCGTAGAGGTACGCGCACGCCTGCGCCTCGGTGGCGAACCGCTCCATCACGCTGTCCCGGGAACGCTGGCGCAGCCCTACGGCCCAGGCGTCGGCCTCGCGCTCCAGGAAGTAGAAGGCGTCCGGCTGGACGGACACCTCGTGGACACCGGGGATGTCGTAGAACGCGTCCGGGACGCCCGCCTCGCGAAGCCTTCCGACGAGGTCCGCACGGTCCATCGGGTCCGTCCCGTCGTCTGCCCCGGACGGCCGCCGGCCGGACAGGTCCAGGGCCACCTCGCGGGGGATGTCATCGGCGCAGGTTCACTTCTTCGAGTTTCTTCGCCTCGATGAGCTTGGGGATCGTCAGGTCGGAGAAGTACTGGAGGCCCAGACCGGGCTGCCCGAACCAGGGCCTGATCGGGCCCGCGTGGACCTCGAACGGATCGACGACCCGGTAGAGGTGATAGCTGAACGGATAGGCCGCGACATAGGTGTCGAGATTGCTCGGCGGGATCGCGCGCTTGGCGTACGGCGTGCCCGCGGGGGCGAGGAAGTTGCCGAAGCCGCTGCCGAAGATGTCGACCAGCCGGCCCTTGCGGAGCGTCGTCAGATGCTCGACCGGTTTGCCGTTCCTCAGCACGAAGCCGTTGTTGTCCGGGTACCACCAGCCGGACTTCCCGGTCTGCGGATCCGTCTGCCAGTAGCACCCGAGGAACCAGTACGAGGAGACGTGGTCCGTGCGGCGGTAACCCCTCAGCATCTGGCCGAGCGCACCCGTCCGCGGTAGAACCGTCGGCCCCAGCCGCCAGTCGTCGCGGAAGTAGGGCCCGAACTGCGTGGTGGGTGCGGAGTTGGTCCCGCGGCTGCGGTGCTCGGTCGGGCAGTGGACCCCGGTCCCCACACGGGCGGTGTCCGTGTAGGCCGTGGCCGGCGAGATGCCGATCAGCAGGAGGAGCGACGCGATGCCGCTCCCCAGGAAGGCGCGCAGTACGCGCATCCGGTGTCCCTTCTCTTCCGGCGCCGGCCAGGCGCCGTCCGGGGGCGGGCGGCCGGTCGTGGTGACCGGCCGCCGGCCTCGTCGTGTGACAGGGCCCAGTTGACGCGCGCCGGGTGCACGAGGGGCGAAGGCCCGGCGGTCAGTCACCCGCACAGATGAAAGGACAAGCCCGATCAGCCGAAGACCGGACCCGTCCGCCCGCGCGACACCCGCCCCCGAAAACGCCCGGCCACCTGAACGGCGGCACGGGCTGGACGGCCTCTTTTGGATCTTCGTCCCCGGGGCCCCGCCTCGGCCCAGTGGACGCGATCGGCAGCCTGCTGCTCCTCGGCGGCCCGCTCCTCAGTTCCGGTCACTGCCCTTGCAGCCGACCGCTGACGGTACGTCGTGGCACAACTGGTCCTGGTGGGACTGGACCTCACCCCCGCCCAGGACAATCATCAAGATCAAAACGGCCATCACGGCCTGGGCGACAACCGTCACGACGGCGTCGACCCGCGCGGCTGTCACGGCCGCCGCGACGGCGACGGCTCCGACCCCGCCGGCGGCGGCCAGATAGCCCCACAAGGAGTCGGTCGTGACGGTCTCCTGCGGGTCGAGATGGAAACCGGAGAGGAACCAGAGTCCGAAGATCACCGCCAGGGCGATCAGCTCCAGGAGCACGAGACCGCACCCGGCTGCGATGTCGGCACCGCGGTCCGCACCGCGCCGCTGCCGGGGGCCGGTGGTGGCGTCGAAGGCCGGAGGGGCAACGGGTAAATCCATACCCGCCACCTTGCCCACACGCGCAAGACGGCACATGAGTACGGGTACTCAGCTCGGCACCGGTCCCGCGCCGGCCCTTCGGAGCGGTTGCCGTCAACCACTGCCGTCAACGCAAAAGCCAGAGGCCCCGCGGATCACTCCGCGGGGCCTCTGGTCCGATGTGCACTCGGCAGGATTCGAACCTGCAACCTTCTGATCCGTAGTCAGATGCTCTATCCGTTAAGCTACGAGTGCTTGTCTTTTGTTGTTTCTGTCTTCGCTCCCGGCCCTTCCGGCCCGCTCGCGGCGACAGGAAGAACATTACATGACTGCCGCCGACATGTGAAATCCGTTAGCCGCACCCCTTGTGACCTGCGCAAACGTCTTTTGGGGCGATCCTGGAGCCACCCGGGGACCGCACGGGAGTCACGGGGAACAGCCAGGAAATCCGCCGGAGATCCGTCGGGAGAACGACGAAGCCCCGGTCCAGTGGACCGGGGCTTCGTCATCGCGCGGAGGCGGAGGGATTTGAACCCTCGATGGGCTTTAAGGCCCAAACCGCATTAGCAGTGCGGCGCCATAGACCGGACTAGGCGACGCCTCCAGCACAACCGCTCACGCGAGCGCGAGTGGTGCGTGCAGATGATGACACAGACGACGGCCGCGTCACCAATCGGCCTCCACGGTACTAGGCGGGGACGCCGTAGGGCAAAGGCTTACCCCCCGGTGCGGCGGACGCGCAACGTGGCACCTCGTACCGCGTTAGTCAGGTCATGTCGCAGGTCACCTCCGGCCCTCTGCGCCGGCTCGCCGCCACCGCCTCCCTCGCCACCGCCTCCCTCGCCACCGCCTGCCTCGCCGCAGCCGGCTCGCTGTCCGCCGCGCCCACGGCCGCCTACGCCGGGAGCGCCCCGGTCGCGGCCGTGAGCGCCCGGATCATGCCGCCGCCCCTGCGCGACGAGGACCGGGCGGACGGCGACCGCCTCACCGTCACCGTCCGCGGCGCGGGCGGCGCCGCGGACGGGACGTACGAACTGCGCTGTCACCCGGACGGCGGCAGTCACCCCGACCCGCAGGACGCCTGTCTGGCGGTGGAGCGCAACACCCGCTGGGGCACCGAGACCTTCGCACCCGTGCCCGGGGACAGCATCTGCACCCTGCAGTACGGCGGCCCGGCCACGGCCCGGGTCACCGGGACCTGGGCCGGACGGCCCGTCGACGCGACCTTCGACCGCGGCGACGGGTGCCGGATCGCCCGCTGGGACCGGTTCGTACCGTTGCTTCCCGACCTGCGCCGATAGCGGCTCGCGGGAGGTCAGGGGCGGGGAAGGTCCCGCACAGGGGCCTCCCGGCGAAGGCAACGGTCCCGTAGAGGTCCCGCGAAGGTCCCGCGCAGCCGGGGAGCCCGATCAAGCCCTCCGTGTCACTTGGTCGTGCGAGCTCCCTCTCATCCGGCGCCGCGGGAGCGATCCGAGCCCTTAGAATCCCTCGCGTGACACGTCGCGGGCAGGTTGGCAATATGGCCCGGGCGGTCGGCAAGGTGCGGTAACAGGGAGGAAGCGTCTCGTGAGCAGCAGGCCATCCCGAGGCGCTGCTCGCCTCGCAGCCATACTGGACGCGCTGCCCGATGCGTTGGTGCTGGTCAACGCGAACGGGACGGTCGTCAACGCAAACACCATCGCCCTGGAGGCCTTCGAGTCTCCGGGCACCGCCCTCGTCGGGCGCGGGCTGCTCGATCTGCTGCCGCAGTTCGACTCCAAGCTGATCCCGGGCTCCATGCGGCGGCCCGACCACATGGACCCGGCCGGGCGGACCAAGCCGACCCGCATGATCGCCAGGCGGACGGACGGGGCCGAGTTCCCCGTCGAGGTCACCAGCGCCAACCTGGAGAACG
The DNA here is from genome assembly GCF_040296125.1 of Streptomyces sp. NPDC002265. Classification (NCBI taxonomy): domain Bacteria; kingdom Bacillati; phylum Actinomycetota; class Actinomycetes; order Kitasatosporales; family Streptomycetaceae; genus Streptomyces; species Streptomyces sp. NPDC002265. Next base: position 37,639 of record NZ_JBEOWS010000030.1, read on the forward strand.
GCCAGCAGGCCTACGACGGCCAGGGCTACACGGGCGACGAGCTGCTGATGCTCGTCGTACGCGATCTTTCCGGCACCGTCGACACCGAGGCCGAGCTGGCCCGTTCGCAGCGGCAGACCGAGATGATCCTGCGGGCCGCGTCCGAGGGCGTGGTGGGCACGGACACCGACGGCCGCATCGTCCTGGTGAACCCGGCCGCCGCCCAGATCCTGGGCTACCGGGCCAGCGACCTCGGCGGCAAGAAGCTGCACGACCTCGTGCTGCACTCGCGCGCCGACGGCTCGCACTTCGCGTACGACGAGTCGCCGCTCGCCGACACCCTGCGCTCCGGGCGCAAGCACCGGGTGCGCGGGCAGGTGCTGTGGTCCAAGACCGACGACAAGGTCTCGGTCGACCTGACCACGGCGCCGGTGCGCGACGGCGACCAGCTCGTCGGCGCGGTGATGACCTTCAACGACCGGCGGCAGTACGACCTGCTCGCCGAGGAGAAGGAGACTTCCGACAAGCAGCACGCCGAGGAGCTGGAGCGGCTCTCCGAGGAACACGCCTCCGACCTGACCGCCCTGCGCCAGAAGCACGTCGCCGAGCTGGAGGAGCTGACCGAGCGGCACGAGGAGGAGCTCGCGGCGAACGAGGAGCGCTACGCCGCGCTCGGCGAGCGGGAGAAGGACCGCTACGAGGCGCTCGCCGCGCGTCACGACCAGCTGCTCACCCTGCTGGGCCGGTCGCTGCGCGGACCGCTGGACGAGCTGCGCCGGGAGCTGGCCGCGCTCGCCGCGGACGACGCCGGGCAGCTGTGGCCCGAGGCCAACCAGGTGCTCCACCATCTGTCGGCGGGCTACTCGCGTATCACCACCCTCATCGACAACGTCCTCGGCTACCAGCTGCTCGACGCCGGCACCCAGACCGTCAACCGCACGAACGTCATGCTCGACGCCGTCGTCACCGCCGGTGTCGACGGGGCCGTGGAGCTGATCGGGCCCGGCCGGGTGCAGTTCGCCGTGCACGCGCCGCCGATCGAGGCCGAGGTCGACGCGCGGCTGCTGGCGACCGCGCTCGCGCATCTCGTCGCGGACGTCGCGGGCGTCGACGCCACCGGCAACGCGCCGGTGTCGGCGGGCGGTTACATGGACAACACCGTCGTCGTGGCGGCGGCGCAGCGCGGCGAGGTCGTACGGATCGAGGTGCGCGGCCCGTACGCCGGGGGCGACCCGGTGCACGAGCCGATCGTGCGCGGGATCGTGCGCGCCCACGGCGGTGTGCTCCAGACGCACGAGGTGCCGGGCATGAGCGGCAGCGCGTACGTCCTGGAGGTGCCGCTCGGGGACGGGGCGGGGACGGTGCCCTCCCAGGCCCTGGAGCTCGCCCAGGCGCCGGCCCCCTATGCCCTGGAAGGCCCGGCCGGACCGACCTCCTACGCCTTGGAGGCCCCGGCCGGCGCCGACCTCGGCAACGACGGCAACGGGTCCGCCCAGGGCTCCGGCGGCGGGCGCGGGCGGCGGGCCCGCCGGTCCTCCGTGGACGCCTTCCTGGAGAGCGAGGTGCCGGGCGAGTCCGGTGCCGGCGAGGCGGAGACCGGGTCGCCGCCCGGACGCAGGCGCAGGCGGGCGGCGGCCGCCGCAGAGGAGCCGGTGGCCGCGCCCGTCGAGGCCGGGGAGGTCTCCGGCGGGACGGGACGGCGTCGGGGACGGCCCGCCGAGACCGCGGCCGCGGGTCAGGACGCGGCCGAGGGTGCCGTCGTCATGGCCGACGAGAACGCCGCGGGGACCGCCGCCGCGGGCACCGGACTGGGCGGGACCGTTCCGCCGCAGGGCGTGCCCGTCGGCGGGACCGTTCCGGCGCAGGGCGTGTCCGCGCCCGCCGGACGGCGTGCCCGGCGCGGCGCCGACGAGCAGCACGCGCTGCCGCCCGCCCTCCCCGCGGCCGTCGCCACGGACCACGAGGACGAAGCGGACGGCGACGAGGAGACCGGCGGGCGGCGCCGCCGTGCCCTGGCCGCCGCGGCCGAACGCGCCAGCCAGCAGGAGGCCGCCCCGCGCGCGGTCTTCGCGCTCCCGCCCGCCGAGGCGGACCGCGCCACCGACGGGGCGGCGCAAGGAGCCCAGGCGGGGCCGGTACCGGCGCTCGCCCAGGCGCCCGTGCCCGTGCCGTCGCCGGGCCCCCTGCCGCTTCCCTCGGGACCGGTTCCCGCGGGTGACGCGTCCGTCGCCCACGGCCGGCCCGACACCGCGCCCCACGACCACGCCGAGGACCACACCCCGCCTCAGCCGCACCCCACGACCGCGCCGACCGGGCGCCGTCGCCGGGCCGCCGGCCAGCCGGCGGACGCGGCCGCGGTGACGGGTGGCGTGCCGCAACTGGTTCCGCAGGTTCCCCAGCAGTCGGCCCCGCCGCAGCCGGGCGCCCCGCAGCCGGTTCCGGCCCAGGGCGTTCCCGCCCAGCCGCTGCCCGCGGAGACGGCCTCCGCCGCCTCCGCGGTGCAGATCCCGGCTCAGGTTCCGGCCGCCCAGCACCACGTCGCGTCCGCCACCCCGGCGGCCGGCACCCCGCTGCCGCCCGAGAACGCGCCCGTGCAGCCGCGCGCGGCACAGCCGTTGCCGGCCGAGGCCGCGCAGGCGGCGGCAGCCGTGGACCCGAACTCCACCCAGGGACGCGCGTTCAGCGTGCGGACGCTGGGCCAGGGTGTGCCGTTCACCCGGCAGGCCGCGCAGGTGCAGCAGCCGTCGGCGACCGCCACACCGCCCCCGCACGGGCCGAACGCCTCCGGCCGGCGCCGCAAGCTGGGCACCCCGCCCGACCCGGCCACGCGTCCGGAGCAGCCCGGCCGGCCGCAGCCGGGTGCCGAGCAGCCCGTCGCGACCCGGGCGGCCGCGCCGCAGGCTCCCGCGCCCAAGGCCGCCGCGCCGCAGCCCGCGGTCGCGCAGCCGTCGCTCGCGGGACAGTCCCGGCTCGCGCCGAACACCGAGGGTGCCGGACGGTCGTACGCCATAGGAGCACCGGACGAGAACGCCGCCGAAGGGCCCGAGCCGCTGGACGGTCCGGGCGGCGCGGTGGAGATCGCGGACATGCCGCGGCCGCAGCCGATGGACGACGAGCTGCCGCCGGAGCCGCTGGACAACCCGCGCCGGCTGCTCGTCTGGCCGGCCCCGGACGCCGCCACCCAGAAGGCGCTGAGCGACCGCGGCTACCGGCCCGTGATCGTGAACTCGCGCGAGGAGGTGGACGCGCAGATCGCCGCGTTCCCCGCGGCGCTGTTCGTCGACCCGCTGACCGGACCGATCACGCGTACGGCCCTGCAGTCGCTGCGGCAGGCGGCCGTGGCCGCCGAGGTGCCGGTGCTGGTCACCGCGGGACTCGGGCAGGCGACGCGCGAGGAGGCGTACGGCGCCGATCCCGCCGTACTGCTGAAGGCGCTCGCGCCCCGCGACAGCGAGCAGCACCCGCCGCGGGTCCTGCTCGTCGAGGAGCACGCGGAGATCGCGCTGGCGCTGACCTCGACGCTGGAGCGGCGCGGGATGCAGGTCGCGCGGGCGGCGAGCGACGCGGACGCGGTGGCGCTGGCGGGTCACTTCCGGCCGAACCTGGTCGTGATGGACCTGCTCCAGGTGCACCGGCGCCAGGCCGGGATCGTGGACTGGCTGCGGTCGAACGGGCAGCTCAACCGCACCCCGCTCGTGGTCTACACGGCCGCCGTGGGCCAGGCCGACCTGCCGCGCCTCGCGTCGGGCGAGACGGTGCTGTTCCTCGCGGAGCGGTCCACCAGCGACGAGGTGCAGGGCCGGATCGTGGACCTGCTGGCCCGCATCGGCACCAACTGAGCCCGGCCGGACGGCCGGTGCCGTCCGGCGCGGGCCCGTCGCCGCCGGACGGCGTGAGCCACCGCGGGCCCGTCGGGCGCGTCGCACGCTGAAGGCCCCGCCTCGCGCACACCGGTGGACCGGTGCCGCGGGGCGGGGCCTTCGGCTGCGCGACGGTCACGTGACGCCGCTGCGGCGGCCGGCGGTCAGAGCCTGGTGACGTCCAGCTCGCCGTCCGCGTACTGCCGGCGCAGCACCTTCTTGTCGAACTTGCCCACGCTGGTCTTGGGCACCGCCTCGATCAGCGTCCAGCGCTCGGGAAGCTGCCACTTGGCGATCCCGGCCTCGGCGGCGAGGAAGCCGCGCAGGGTGTCGAAGTCGACGGCCGAGCCCGCCTTCAGCACCACGGTGGCCAGCGGGCGCTCGCCCCACTTGTCGTCGGGGACGGCGACGACGGCCGCCTCGGCGACGTCCGGGTGGGACATCAGGGCGTTCTCCAGGTCGACCGAGGAGATCCACTCGCCGCCGGACTTGATGACGTCCTTGGCCCGGTCGGTGAGGGTGAGGAAGCCGTCCGGGCTGATGGTGCCGACGTCGCCCGTCTTCAGCCAGCCGTCCGCGCTGAACTTGTCGTCGGGGCGCAGGGGTTCGGCGTCCGGGCCGTTGTAGTAGGCGCCGGCGATCCAGGGACCGCGCACCTCCAGCTCGCCCGCGGACTCCCCGTCCCAGGGGAGGTGTTCGCCGGCGGGACCGGTCAGCCGGGCCTCGACGCTCGCCGGGAAGCGGCCCTGCGTGATCCGGTAGGCGAACTCCTGCGGCGTACCGACCGCGTGGGCCGGGGGACGGGCGACCGTGCCGAGCGGGGAGGTCTCCGTCATGCCCCAGGCGTGGCAGACCCGCATGCCCAGCTCGTCGAAGGCCTTCATGAGGGAGGGCGGACAGGCGGCGCCGCCGATGGTCACCTGGGTGAGGGAGCTGACGTCACGGGGCCTGGCGGTCAGCTCGCCGAGCAGGCCCTGCCAGATGGTGGGCACGGCGGCGGCATGGGTCGGGCGCTCGGACTCGATCATCTCGGCGAGCGGCGCGGGCTGAAGGAACCGGTCCGGCATCAGCATGTTGACGCCGGTCATGAAGGTCGCGTGCGGCAGACCCCAGGCGTTGACGTGGAACTGCGGGACCACGACCAGCGAGGTGTCCTCGTCAGTCAGGCCCATGGACTGGGTCATGTTGACCTGCATGGAGTGCAGGTAGATCGAGCGGTGGCTGTACACCACGCCCTTGGGGTCGCCGGTGGTACCGGAGGTGTAGCACATGGCGGCCGCCCGGCGTTCGTCCAGTTCCGGCCAGTCGTACGTGGTCGGCTTCCCGGCGATCAGGTCCTCGTACTCGTGCACCTGGACGGAGGTCGCGCCCGCGAGCAGGGTGCGGTCGCCCGGTCCGGAGACGACGACGTGCTCGAGCGTCCCGAGGTGCGGCAGGAGCGGGGCCAGCAGGGGCAGCAGCGAACCGTTGGCGATCACGACCTTGTCGGCCGCGTGGTTCACGATCCAGGCCAGCTGCTCGGCGGGCAGCCGGAGGTTGAGGGTGTGCAGGACCGCGCCCATGGAGGGGATCGCGAAGTACGCCTCGACGTGATCGGCGTTGTTCCACATGAGCGTGGCCACACGATCGTCGCCCGCCACTCCGAGGTCGTCGCGCAGGGCGTGCGCCAGCTGGGCCGCACGGGCGCCGACCTCGGCGTAGGAGCGGCGCTCGGGCCGCTCCTCACCGGTCCAGGTGATCACCTGCGAGGAGCCGTGGATCGTCGACCCATGGGTCAGGATCCTCGAGATCAGCAGCGGTACGTCCTGCATGGTGCTCAGCACGGCGTCCTCCTCGGCAACATTGCCTGGCGGTGGCGGTGGTAAAGGTTGCGCTGATTCTGCGCACATACCACGCGGTATGTCACTAGGCCCGGTTGATCGATCACGTCACTCGGTGCCTCGACGCCTTCCCCAGGCCTCCGTTGGACCTCCGCCCGGCCTCCGCCGGACCTCCACAGACCGGATCGCTAGCGCACGAGCCCGAGTTCGGGATCCTCGCGCAGCCTGCCGAGGGCCCGCGAGACCGCCGACTTCACCGTGCCGACCGAGACCCCGAGCACCTCGGCCGTCTGGACCTCGCTCAGATCCTCGTAGTACCGCAGGACGACCATCGCCCGCTGCCGGTCGGGCAGCTTCATGATCGCCCGCCACATCGCGTCGTGCAGCGCCTGCCGCTCGGCCGGGTCGTCTCCCCCGCCGGGCACGGGCTCCGGCTCGGGCAGCTCCTCGCACGAGAACTCGTCGACCTTGCGCTTGCGCCACTGCGAGGTACGGGTGTTCACCAGCGCCCGGCGCACATAGCCGTCGAGCGCCCGGTGGTCCTCGATCCGCTCCCAGGCGGCGTACGTCTTGGTGAGCGCGGTCTGCAGCAGGTCCTCGGCGTCGCTCGGGTTCGCGGTCAGCGACCGGGCGGTCCGCAGCAGCACCGGCTGACGGGCCCGTACGTACGACGAGAACGACGGGTAGACCGGGGTCCCGACGGCCGGACGCAGCCGGGACTGCGGGCGGGTCTGCCTCGGTGGAGCAGCGGCGGTGGAAGCGCTGGTGCAGACGGGTGTGGTCATGGCTCCACGCTATGAGCGACCCGCGCCCGGGCGGATCGGCCGCAGGTCCCGAAGGGGTGTCCGCCTCAGGTTGTAGGGGTGGGGCCGGCCCCACCTCCTGAAGGTGGAGCCGCGCCCGGGGTCCACTGCGGGATGACCCCTGGGGGCTCAGCCGTCCGCGGCCAGGACCAGCGCCGACGTCGGCACCCCGGTGCCCGCGGTCACCAGGGCCCGGCGGGCGCCGGGTACCCGGTTCACGGCCGTGCCGCGCAGCTGGCGTACGGCTTCCGCGATGCCGTTCATCCCGTGGAGGTAGGCCTCTCCGAGCTGCCCGCCGTGGGTGTTGAGCGGCAGCCGCCGCCCGGCCACGAAGTCCGCGGCCTCCCCCCGCGCGCAGAAGCCGAACTCCTCCAGCTGCATCAGCACGAACGGGGTGAAGTGGTCGTACAGGATGCCCACGTCGATGTCGGCGGGACCGAGTCCGGACGTCCGCCACAGCTGGCGGGCCACCACGCCCATCTCCGGCAGCCCCGTCAGGTCGTCGCGGTAGAAGCTGGTCATCTGCTCCTGGGCGCGGCCGGCGCCCTGCGCGGCCGCCGCGACGACGGTCGGCGGGTGCGGCAGATCGCGGGCCCGCTCCACCGAGGTGACGACGAGGGCCTGCCCGCCGTCCGTCTCCTGGCAGCAGTCCAGCAGGCGCAGCGGCTCGACGATCCACCGGGAGGCGGCGTGGTCGGCGAGGGTGATGGGCCTGCCGTGGAAGTACGCCGCCGGGTTGGTCGCGGCGTACTCGCGGTCCACCACGGCCACCTGTCCGAAGGCCTCCGGAGTCAGTCCGTACGTGTGCAGATAGCGCTGGGCCGCCATCGCCACCCAGGAGGCGGGAGTGAGCAGGCCGAACGGCAGCGCCCAGCCGAGCGCCACGCCCTCGGCCGACGGCTCCCGGTGCTGGACCCCCGAGCCGAAGCGGCGCCCCGAGCGCTCGTTGAAGGCCCGGTAGCAGACGACCACCTCCGCGACCCCCGCCGCCACGGCGAGCGCGGCCTGCTGGACGGTCGCGCAGGCCGCTCCGCCGCCGTAGTGCACCCGGGAGAAGAAGGACAGCTCGCCTATCCCGCAGGCCTGGGCGACCGTGATCTCCGGGCTGGTGTCCATCGTGAAGGTGACCAGCCCGTCCACGTCGGCCGGTGTCAGCCCGGCGTCCGCCAGGGCCGCCCGCACCGCCTCCGCGGCCAGCCGCAGTTCGCTGCGGCCCGAGTCCTTGGAGAACTCCGTGGCCCCGATGCCGACGATCGCCGCGCGCCCGCCGAGAGCGTCCCGCCCGCGCACGCTCATGCCGTGCCTCCCGGGCCGTCGGTCGTACCCGTGGCGGGCAGGGTGAGGGTGACCGTGCCGGTGACATGGCGGCCGATGCCGTTCGTCCCGGTCACCCGGACCGTTACGGTGCCGCCGTCGACCTCCTCCACCCTGCCGGTCAGCACCATCGTGTCCCCGGGGTAGTTGGGTGCGCCCAGCCGGATGGCCACCCCGCGGAGCACGGCCGAGGGGCCGAAGTGGTCCGTGATGTACCTGCCGACCAGGCCGTTGGTGGTGAGGATGTTCATGAAGATGTCGGGGGAGCCCTTGTCCCGGGCCAGTTCGGGATCGTGGTGCACGTCCTGGTAGTCGCGGGAGGCGACGGCCCCGGCGACGATCAGCGTGCGGGTGATTTCGATCTCCAGCGGCGGCAGCCGGGTCCCGGCCGTCACGTCCTCCGGCGGCGGATTCATGCGGCCTCCTCCGCGGCGCGGAAGACCGGCAGCACCGACTCCCCGTCGTAGGTGTGGAACACGAGCCGCACCGGCATCCCGATGCGCACCTTGTCGTACGGCACCCCGATCACGTTGCTGACCATCCGCACCCCCTCGGCCAGTTCGATCAGCCCGACCGCGTAGGGACCCGCCGGGCCGGGACCGCCCTCGGGCGGCGAGAAGGCCGGGAAGCGGGGGTGGTGCATCACGACGTACGAGTACACCGTGCCCGCGCCGCTCGCCTCGACGGTGTCCCAGTCCGGGCAGCCGCAGGCGTTGCAGCCCGGCAGCCACGGATGGCGCAGGGTGGCACAGCCGGTGCAGCGCTGGATGAGCAGCCGGTGGCGCGCCACGCCCTCCCAGAAGCCGGCGTTGTCGCGGTTGACCACCGGGCGGGGGCGGGGCGGTCTCGGCTGCTGCCGTACGGGCGCGTACTTGAGGATGCGGAAGCGGTGGGTCCCGGCGAGCTCGGCGCCCGCGCGCACGTCCATCCGGGTCGTGACGAAGTACCCGGAGCCCAGGCTGGTCGTCTTGCGTGCCGACACCGACTCGATCACCACGTCGAAGGTGATCTCGTCACCCGGGCGCAGCGGGCGCAGGTACTCCTGCTCGCTGTCGGTGGCGACCACCGAGGTGCAGCCCGCCTCGTCGAGCAGCGCGAGCAGTTCGTCGTACGCCTGCGTCCGGCCCCCGCGTCCGGCCCGCTCCGCCTGACCCGCCTGATCCGCCTGATCCGCGTGCCCGGTCAGGCCGCCCATGGTCCACACCTGGAGCATGGTGGCCGGGGCGACGGCGCCGGGCCCCCGGTACGCCGGACCGGTGTCGCCCATCGCCTCGCACCAGTGCCGGATCATCGGCGCGTTGACGGGGTCCTTGCCGACCCCGCCGACCACGGCGGCCCGTCCCTCGTACGCCTTCAGCCGCTCGTCCCACTCGTCGCCCACCGCCCGCCACCGCCCCTCGCCGATCCGTAGCGCCCCGATCTCCGAAGATTTCTGACTGTCCGTCAGATAGTGTCGACTGTCAAGGAGTCGGTACCGGCCGGCGCAGGGGGTGCCTGCCGGGAACGGCCGCGCGGCGGCGCCGAAGCACCGCCGCACAGTCGTGTCGCACCCCATGGAACGCCCGCGCAAGGGACCCCGAGGGGC
>NZ_JBEOWS010000031.1:0-46668 GCF_040296125.1 Streptomyces sp. NPDC002265
GTCCGGCTTCACAGCCGGACCCCGCACCCCGCGTTCTTGTGTGGACCTGACACGTCACGGCAGCGGTGCGGGCTCCGCGAGCAGCGTGGGCACCGTGATGATCGTGACGTCCTTGGCCAGCAGCCGATGAATGGGACAGCGTCCCGCGACGGCGAGGAGCTGGTCCCGCTGCGCGGGGGTCAACTCCCCGACCAGCCCGACGTTCTTGACCACCTGCCCCTGTGCGTCGAAGCGGACCGCGACGTCCACCCGGTCCAGCGGCCATTCGTGGCGCTGCGCGTAGGCCCGCACCGCCATGGACGTGCACGCTCCGAGCGCGGCCAGGAGGAGTTCGCCCGGGATGGGGCCGGTGTCGGTGCCGACGGGCTCCGGCTCGTCGGCTGTCAGGCGGTGTGTACCGATCGCCACGGAGCGCGCGAGCTGCTTTCCTTCGGCCACGGTAACGATGCGCGTGTTCATGCTTGCCTCTCAGCCGAGGTAGGGGCAGAGGCACGACTTGTGCCTCCCGAAGCTCAGACCGTGCGGGGCGCCTGACTGTGACGGCCGGCGTGCCCGTAGTCGGCTGCAAGCAGGGGGCGCGGGGCGGCGGTTGCCGCCCCGTGGGTGATCAGGGGTGATCAGCGGGACTGGTCGGTGGGGCGTACGAGGATCTCGTTGACCGCGACGTGGGCGGGCTGTGTGACGGCGTAGACCACCGCGGCCGCGATGTCTTCCGGCTGAAGGGTCCGCATCGACTCGGCCATGGTCTTGACCGCGGCACGCCTGGTGGGGTCCGTGATGTGGTCGGTCAACTCGGTCGACACGAAGCCCGGCTCCACGACGACGACGCGGACCCCCTGCTCTGTCACTTCTTGGCGCAGCGCCTCGGCGAAGGCGTTGACGCCGAACTTGGTGGCGGAGTAGACCGCGGCGCCAGCCGAGGAGATACGGCCCGAGGTGGAGGAGATCTGGATCACCGCGCCGCGGGAGCGCAGAAGGTGGGGCAGCGCGGCGTGCACCGTGTACATGGAGCCCAGCAGGTTGGTCTCCACCATGCGGGTCCATTCCGCGGGATTGGCGTCAAGGACGGGGCCGGCGAGCATGATGCCGGCGTTGTTCACGACGATGTCGAGGGTGCCGAAGCGTTCGACGGTCCGGTCGACGGCCTTGCGCACCGACTCGGGGTCGCTGACATCCATGTCCAGGACGAGGACCTCCCCGGGCGCTTCCTGCGCCAGTGCTTCGAGCCGGTCGGTCCTGCGGCCGCCGACGGCCACGGTGGCCCCCGCCTTCGACAGCGCCAGGGCGGTCGCCCTGCCGATGCCGGACGAGGCGCCGGTGACAAGGACGACCTTGAGGTCGAGAACGGAACTCATGTCAACTCCGAAAGGGGTAGTGGGATGAGACGGGCAGGCCGTGTCGGGTTCGAGGACAGGACAGGGCGGCCCGAGAAGATGACCGAGGGGTCATGTTGTGCCAGCGTAACACTGAAAATGACCCGCGAGTCACGTTCAGTGTTAATGTTGTGACACTCAGAGGGGGGCGTCATGACCGGGAGAACAGCGGCAGTGCAGGCCAGGGCCGACAGCGTGCGCAATCGACGGCTGCTCCTGCGAGCGGCCACCGAGGCCTTCGCCGAATGCGGGGTGGATGTGCCGATGCACACGATCGCCCAGCGGGCCGGCGTCGCCAAGGGCACGGTGTTCCGGCACTTCCCGACGAAGGACGACCTTCTCGCGGCGATCATGATGCAGCTGCTCGACCGGCTGCTCGAGACGGCGGACCGGCTCCTGAGCGCCGATGACGCCGGCCGTGCGCTGAAGGACTTCATGGGACACGGAATCGGCCTGCTCGCCGCCGACCGCGCGTTCTGCGACGTCATCGGTCGGCCCTCGCTGCAGCACGCGAACGTACGCGAGGCGATCGACCGGCTCTGCGACACGGTCGAGGACCTCACCGCCCGGGCCAGAGAACAAGGAGCCGTCCGCGGTGACATCGCCGGAACCGACATCGTGCTGCTCCTCGGCGGCATCCACCAGACCGCCCAGCCGCTGCTGGACCGTGAACCACGGGCGTGGGAACGCTTCCTGGAGATCGCGTTCGACGGACTGCGGGCCCGTGACCGCGCGGCCCTGCCGCATCCGCCCCCCGCCCAGCTGCGGATGGCGGACCCGTCGGGCGTCTCTGCACCGACGAAGACGTGACACTAAGTGGCACATCATCGGTGTGTTGTGAAATCATGCCGCAGCTTCTGTCTTGGTCAGGCCGGTCGACCAGCCGGGTACGGACGGGGGCGGGTAACGTCTGAGTCATGCCGTCGCGGCGGCTGCGGCTCCGGATTCTCGTCGGCGTGGGGGTCGCTCCATGGATCATGTCGTTGGCCCGGTACCGCTCGCCGAGTCGCTTGACGAACGGCGGCACCTGCTGGACGTCGCCTGCCGCGCGCTCGGCAGCTGCGTCGCGGCCGAACGCGTCGTCGACGAGGCCTACCGGCGGTGGTACCGCCTTACCGATCCGGAGCGGGTCCGGATGCCGTCCCCCCGCGTCTGGCTCACCCAGGTCGTGGACGAGGCGTGTCTGATGCGACCGGCGTCGGCCTGGCCCGGTGGGGAGGAACGGGAGATCCAGGCCCTGCGGGCGTTGTGCGACGAGGACGTAGAACCGGTCGAGCGGGCCCTGTTGAGTGTGGGTGCGCGGCGCGCGCGGCCTGTGTCGGCGCGTCGCGAGCATGAGATCACTGTTGCCGTGCGGCAGGCGTGCAGCGATCAGGACGGCCCCCGACTGCGGTCGCTGCTGGCCCCCGATGCGACGGCCTTCTTCGACAGCGGCGGCAAGATCCGGGCGCTGACCCGGCCCGTCCGCGGCGACGAGCAGGTCACCCGCAGCCTGTTGGTCCTGCTGGCTGGACAGCGGCGTGTGACGCTGTGCACCGGATCGGTCAACGGGCGCACCGGCCTCGTCGCCCGGTGCGACGACCAGGTCGCCGCGGTGCTGACCCTCGACATGACGGACTCGCTGGTCGTTCAGGTCTGGGCGGTTCTCAACCCCGACAAGCTGCGTAGCTGGAACCGTTCCCTTCCCGGGTGAGCTCACGTGCCACGGCGTCCACGGGACGCGAGGGCAGGGGGGGCGCAGCGGGCGCGGGATCCGAGGAAGGCGGCGATCTTGTCGGAGGTGAACACCCACAGAACCCGGTGGATCCCCCGCCGTGTGGCGGCGATGGTCATGAAGGTGGCGGGCCGGCCGTCCCGGTACAGCAGAACCCCGGCGCGCCCGTTGGCCTGCACGGGTGCGATCTCGACCGTTGGCCAGAAGCGTGACGAGGCGGTCGACAGGTTCGCCACCCGGGCACGACCGACCACGGGTACGCGGGCCGCGCCGAGCAGCCCGTTGCCGTCGGACAGACTGACCGCGTCGGGCGTCAGGAGCGCTTCCAGCGAGGCCACGTCCCCTTCCTGGGCGGCCGCGACGAAAGCATCGAGCAGTCTGCGGTGCTCCTGGATGTCGACACTGTCCCGCTCGTCGTCCGTGAGGTGCTTGCGCGCCCTGCTCACGATCTTCCTGGCGTTGACCGGGGTGAGGCGCAGTATCTCCGCGATCTCCGAGTAGCCGTACTCGAAGGCCTCCCTCAGCACGTAGGCGGCCCGTTCGGTGGGTGTGAGCTTCTGCAGGACGAGGAGCAGGGCGAGCTCCAGGGCCTCGGCTCGTTCAGCGCCGGCCACCGGGTCAATGCTGGTGTCGATGGGCTCGGGCAGCCAGGGCCCGATGTAGGTCTCGCGGCGCACGCGGGCGGACTGCGCCACGTTGATGGCTAGCCTCGTCGTCGTGCTCGACAGGAACGCCGCAGGGCTGACCACCGCCGAACGGTCGGTCCGCTGCCAGCGCAGCCACGCCTCCTGCACGACGTCCTCGGCTTCCGTCGCGCTGCCCAGGACGCGGTAGGCGATACCGAAGAGCCGGGGCCGCAGTTCCACGAAGGTGGTGACGGCCTCGGCGAGGTTCCTGTCCGCGGGAGGTGCCTCTGGATACATGTCCCTCTGACTCCATTCCTCCGGGGCCCGGGTTGTCGGAATGCGGCCACGAGGCGCTCACAGACCCGGCGATCGTCTCCCCTCAACGACCGAGGGACCAAGGACGCTGTGACAGTGTTTTTTGGAGCACTTTCAGCGGCGTGGATGCGGAATCGGCCTTGCGCGCTGGCTGATCTACGGCGCCGTGCAAAAAAATAGGCCTGTCGTTCCACGGGGCTTGGAACGACAGGCCCAGGAAGACGCACCTACTGCTGCTGGGCGAGCCAGTCGACGAAACGGGTCTCGCCGATGCGGGCGTCCGGGCCGGGAAGCAGCGTGGTCTCCTGCAACTCGGCGCCGAAGTACGGGGCGTGCACGTCGACGACGACCGTGCGCGGGTCGTTCTTGGCGGCCAGGCCCTTGCGGATCAGCTCGTCCAGCTGGAAGGTGTCGGGACCGGCGACCTCGACTACACCGTTGACCGGCGTGCCCACGGCGGTGCGGCCCACGGTGGCGGCGACGTCGTCCGAATAGACGGGTTGGATCTTCACCGGGGCCAGCTTGACGGTGTCACCCTCGGTCGCCGACTCGGCGATGCCCTTCATGAACTCGAAGAACTGCGTGGCATGCACGATCGACCACGGGATCCCGGAGGCCTTGATCAGTTCCTCCTGCGCCTGCTTGGCACGGAAGTAGCCGCTCTCCTGGAGCCGTTCCGTACCCACCACCGACAGGGCGACGTGGTGGGTGACACCGGCGTTCGCCTCAGCCTTGAGGAGGTTGGTGGTGGAGGTACGGAAGAACTCCATGACGGCGTCGTCCGCGAAGGAGGGGGAGTTGGAGACGTCGATCACGACGGCCGCGCCCTCCAGCACCTCGGCTAGGCCCTCGCCCGTCAGCGTGTTGACGCCGGTGTTCGGGGCGGCCGCCACCGCCTCGTGGCCGTGTTCGTTGAGCTTGCTGACGACCTTCGAGCCGATCAGTCCGGTGCCGCCGATCACTACGACCTTCATGGGGACGTTCCTTTCACTCATTCTCATCTGCCGCCTGCACGAGGTATGACCGGGAATTGATCGGCGCTGTGACACCTTTCTCGAAATTCCGGAAATCTTCTCCCGGGCAGGGTGATTCCTATTCGACGAGCTTTCCGTCCGCCGAGACGTCCTCCATCAGGGCCGCGATCTCGTCGGGGACAGGGCTGATGGGCTCGCGGGTGATGCCGTCGGTCGGGGACCAGACGAGGTTCACCTGCAGCGCGGGATCCATGTCGGGGTAGTCGCTGCGGTTGTGGCATCCGCGCGTCTCGCGCCGCTCCAGCGCCGCTTCCAGTGTGGCCCTCGCCGCCAGTGCCGAGGACTTGAGGTCGAAGGCGTGGGCGAGGTCCTGGAAGCCCGCGATGTCCGGATGGACGCCGACGTTCTCCATGCGCTTCTCGATGGCGTCCAGCTCCGCCAGCCCGGTGCGCAGCCCCTCCTCGTCGCGGACCACGCCCGCGTGCTCGGTCATGGTGTTGCGGATCGCGCGCTGCAGGGCGCGCACGTTCTCAGGTCCGTCCGCGGCGAGCAGGTCGTCGACCTCCGCACGCGCCTGGGCCACCGCGGCGGCCGAGCGCGGCTGCGCGGTCAGGGACTCCGAGTAGGCGGCGGCCGCCTGTCCGGTGATGCGGCCGTACACCAGCAGCTCGATGAGGCTGTTGCCGCCGAGCCGGTTGGCGCCGTGCAGTCCGCTGGAGGCCTCACCGATGGCGTACAGGCCCCGCACGTCCGTGCTGTGGTCCTCGGGGCGGACCCACACACCGCCCATCGAGTAGTGCGCGGTGGGCGCGACCTCGATGGGATCCCGGGTGATGTCCAGCATCTGCAGGTCCAGCAGTGTCTGGTAGACGCGGGGAAGCCGGTTCATGATGGTCTGCCTGGGCAGGTGGGAGACGTCGAGCCACACCCCGCCGTTGGGCGTGCCGCGGCCTTCCTTGATCTCGGTGTAGGAGGCGAGGGCGACCCGGTCGCGTGTGGACAGCTCCATGCGTACGGGGTCGTAGCGGTTCATGTACCGCTCGCCGAGCGCGTTGCGCAGGATGCCGCCCTCGCCGCGGGCTGCCTCGCTCACCAGGGTCCCGGCCGCGTTCTCCGGCTCGATAATGCCGGAGGGGTGGAACTGGACGAGTTCCGGGTCGCGCAGCCGGGCTCCGGCCTCCGCAGCCAGCCGGAAGGAGTCGCCGGTGTTCTCGTCGCGCCGTGAGGAGGTGCGCCGCCAGATCCGGGTGTGGCCGCCGGCCGCGAGGATGACGGCGTCCGCGTGCACGAGGTAGCGCCTGCCGTCGGCAAGGCCGAAGCCGTAGGCGCCGAAGACGGCGCCGTCGTGGACCAGGAGACGGGTGATGTAGACGTTGTCGAGCACCGGTATGTCCAGCTGGTTCGCGCGCCGGATGAGCGTGCGCTGGATTTCCAGGCCCGTGTAGTCGCCCGCGAAGGCGGTGCGGCGGAACTTGTGGGCGCCGAAGAAGCGCTGGGAGATCCGGCCGTCCTCCTCCCGGGCGAAGGCCATGCCGTAGCGTTCCAGGTCGTCGATGCCGAGGGCGGCTCCGCGGGTGACGATCTCGGCGGTGCGGGGGTCGCCGAGGAGGTAGCTCTCCTTGAGGGTGTCGGCGGCGTGCTGCTGCCAGGTGTCCTCGGGGTCCATCGTGGCCAGGGCCGCATTGATCCCGCCGGCGGCGAGAGAGGTGTGGGTGTCCTCCTTGGGGCGCTTGCCGACTGCGAGGACATCGACGCCGGCCTCGGCCAGCTCGATGGCCGCGCGCAGGCCCGCTCCACCGGTGCCGATCACCAGCACTGTGGTGGAAAGACGTTGTTCGGTGGCAACCACGATTGCTCCCATCGCTCGGGGTGGTCACCTGCTACGACCAGGTGGAGTGACGGTTTGTGACACCGTCGCCCGGGCCCGGGCCCGTGTCGGTGTCACACCCCGGTGGCCGGGCCGGTCATACCGCACACCGGCGGGGCGCACGAAGGCCGTGCGGTCCGCAACCGCCGGCCGGCGAAGGGGAGGTGGGGACGATGACCTACGTCATCGCGGAGCCGTGCGTCGACGTCAAGGACCGGGCGTGTGTGATCGAGTGCCCAGTCGACTGCATTTACGAGGGCGAGCGGACGTTGTACATCAATCCCTGGGAGTGCGTCGACTGCCACGCCTGCGAGCCGGTCTGCCCGGTTGAGGCCGTCTTCCACGAGGACGACCTGCCGGCACAGTGGGCGCAGTACCGGTCCGTGAACGCCGAGTACTTTTGCGACGCGCCGGGGGAGGGCACCGGGCGGGCCGACCATCGGGTGGTCGCGGCCCTGCCCCCGCAGCACGCGGTCAAGAACGACCTGTCCGGATTCGCCGCCCGCAAGGAGGAGGCCGTCGACGCCGACCTGTGGTTCCCGTGGTGAACCGCCCGGGCCCGGTGCGGGCGGACCGGGCCCGGGGCGTGCGGCGGACCGGCGGGTCAGGCACCCAGGGATGGCGTGCAGGGGTGCGGGTCAGGCCCCCAGGGACAGGACGTAGGGGTTCAGCTTGACCGGGTTCATCACCCACATGATGCGCTCGATGCCGGCCTCGGACGCGTCCACACACAACAGGGCCACCGGGGCGTTGTCCCGTGCGACGAGCACGGCGGGCCGGCCGTTGGCCTCGACGAACCGGGTCTCGGCATCCGGCCAGAACCGCGGGGCGAAGGCAGCCAGGTAACGCGAGACGTGATCGCGGCCGATGACGGGGATCCTGGACGCGCCGCGGATGCCGCCGCCGTCCGAATAGCTGACGACGTCCGAGGTCAGCAGGTTCTCCAGGGTGGAGAGATCTCCCGTGCGCGCGGCGGAGAGGAAGCCTTCGAGCAGACGCCGGTGGGCCGCGGGGCTGACGCGCTCCTTGCGCTCGGCGCCCAGGTGCTTGCGCGCCCGGCTGACCAGCTGCCGAGCGTTCGCGTCGCTGGTCTCCAGGATGTCGGCGACCCGCTGGTAGGGGTAGTCGAACGCCTCCCGCAGCACGTAGGCGGCGCGTTCGATCGGGTTGAGCTTCTCCATCAACAACAGCACCGCCAGCTCGACCGTCTCGGCGCGTTCCGCTCCCAGGTGCGGGTCCTGGGTGGTGTCGACCGGCTCGGGGAGCCAAGGCCCGACGTAGGACTCCCGGCGTACCCGCGCGGACTGGGCCAGGTTGATCGCGAGCCGGGTGGTGACCGTGGTCAGGAAGGCGGCTGGTTCATGGATCTGCGCGCGGTCGGTGTTCTGCCATCGCAGCCAGGCGTCCTGGACTATGTCCTCGGCCTCGACGGCACTGCCGAGGATGCGGTACGCGATGCCGAACAACCGGGGTCTGGCCGAGAGGAAGTCGTCGAGACCGCGGTCGAACGTGTCGGGGTGGGCGCCAGCGCGCATGGGTCGTCCCTTCTGGCTTTGCGCCCTACATGCTATGCGCGAGGGGGAAGGGTACGCGCTGCGGGCCGCATCTGCTCACGCTATCTCTTTCGCGATTCCCGGTCACACGGTGGCAATCGTCGCGCCTGATCCGCCAGATTTGCCCCCGGACCGCTGCCCGCCCCAGGCTCCGGAAGACCGCGGTCGACGGGTGAAAGGACTGTGTGAGGAGGCCGGTTGTCACACATGCGCCCGGTCCCCGGTCACCAGTGACGAACGATGTTCACGCCTACGGAAGGTGCAACACAGTGTCGGACAACATGACAGCACACGACCACTCCGCCCACGGTCACCACGGGCACGGCGACCAGGAGGGGACCGCCGGCTGGATGACGGCGGCGAAGGTGCTCCAGGACGCCGCACCGATCACCGTCCCGGAGGGGGCGTCGGCGATGACCATTCTCGTCGAGTGGGAGCCGGGCGACCCGGGCACGCCCCCGCACCGGCACTCCGGCCCCGCCTTCGGCTACGTCGTCGAGGGCGCGGTCCGTTTCGAGCTCGAGGGCGAGCCCGAGCGCGTGGTGGAGACGGGCGGCACCTTCTGGGAGCCCGGCGGAGACGCCATCCACTACCAGGACGGCAACGCGCTTTCCGACGCGCGGACCCGGTTCGTGGTGACCATGATGTGTGCTCCGGGCAAGCCCATGCTGGAACTGGTCGACGAGAGGGAACTGGCGGAGCGAGCCCACCTGCGGGCACCGCGTCCCACCACCTGACCGGGCACGGACCCGGCATGGGCACGCCCGTCGTCCTGGTGCACTGCCTGCTGACGCTGCTGTTTGTGGCGGTGCTCCTGCATGGGCTGGCGCGGGGCGTCGGGTCCCCCAGGACCGGGTTCGGTGTCCGGGTGGACCGGCTGTTGGCCGCCGCCATGGTCGTGTCCATGGCGGCGATGCCCTGGATCGACGTCCGCGCGGGGCCCGCTGCCGTCGTCAGCGGTGTCTTCACCGCCGGCGCGGTGTGGTTTCTCCTGCCTGTCGGCCGTCGGGAGGCCGGGAGGAGGGCGGCGATGACCCACCGGCTGCCGCACGCGGCCGGTATGGCCGCGATGGCCTGGATGCTGCGCGTGCCGCACACCGGGACCGGACCGGCGCACGCACACCTCGGGTCGGCTGCGCACTCCACCGGGCCCGGTGCTCTGGGCGCTGGTGTCCCCCTCGACGGCTCCGTGATCACGCTGTCGCTGGCGTCCTGTCTGCTGGCGTATGCGCTGTGGTCGCTGACCCGCCCCATGCCCTCGCTGCGCTCGGCCGTGAGCGCGGCGCGCCGTGCCGCAGCGGCGACGCCGTCACGGCACGTGGGTGAAGGGGCGATGGCGCTCGGGACGGCCGTGATGCTGGTCCTGCCCCACTGAGTGCGGGGAAGAAAAACGGGCGCGCGCCCGGCACGGCGAAGGCGCGGTGGCCCGTGGTCATGCGCTGAGTGACCGCGGACCACCGCGCCGGACGGTCGGAGCGATGGTCGTCGCCCTACCGAGGGGCGGGCGCCGCTCACGGTAGGCCCGCGCCGAGGAGGCGAGCGCCGTTCAGGACGGGCCCTCGTACACCGCCTTGCTCCGCATCAGGAAGTCGGAGAGATAGCTGTCGTGCGGGACGCCCGGCGACATCCAGTGGGTCGGCTGATCGCCGAAGTACACGTTGGCGATGCTGGGTTCCGCGACCAGGGCCTCCCACAGGTCCCGGTCCCGGGTCAGTGCCGACAGCACCAGCGTGTTGCGCAGCGGCGCCATGCCGTCCGCGCGGGTCCAGGGGGCGATCCACACGCAGGGGAAGGGCAGTTCGGTGCGCAGTTGAGGGGCGCGGGCGCTCGCGGTCTGGTGCACGGCGGGGCGCAGCACGGCGCTGCCGTCTCCGAGGTCGTCGGCGATCCCGTCGCTGCCGAGCCAGGCGTGCGTCCCGGCCGCCACCGTTTTCAGACACGCGCTGAGGGCTCGCGCCCGCTCCTTCGGACACACCGGCAGACGGGCCCTCTCGTCTTGCGGGGGAAGGCTGGGCAGGACGGCCAGACGTGCCGCGAGGGCTTCGGCGAGCGGGGCCGGGTCGCCCTCGACGAGGATGGCGGTGGCGTTGACGCACGCGGTGCCGCTCTCGCCGGCGACGGACGCGACGAGGGCGTCCAGATGGTCACGCCAGTCGGTGTCCGCGGTGATGAGGATCTTCGACCGTCCCGGCCCCTGCGGCAGGATCCTCGCGTCGTGCGCGTACTTGGTCACCACGTCGTCGCCGCCGTAGACCACGGCCCGGTCCGCGCCGTGGACGAGCGTGTCGACGGTCGCGTGGTCGGTGGGCAGCAGCATGAGCTGGTCGTCCCGGATTCCCGCCTGACGCAGTGCCGCGACGAGCCGGTAGGGGGTAAAGGGCTCGCGCCGGGACGGGCGCACGGCGACGCGGTAACCCAGCGCCAGTGCCTCCAGCCAGACACGGTGTACGCCGGGATGGTTGCCGGACGCGTTGACGGCGAACACGTCGCCCTGACGCGCCCACACCGTGTGCGTCTCATGCAGGACGTGGTCGCTGAGGTCGCGGGCGGCGCCGCGCGGCCTTCCACGGTCGGCGGACGAGGCGGCGTGCCGAACGAAGTGCGCCGTGCCCCGGGTCGCGGCGCGCACCACGGCGAGCGGTGTGCCCGAGGCCCGGCTGACGTGACGTTCGTATTCCCGGACGCTCAAGCCCCCCACGGTGCCCGCGGCGAAGGCCTCCCCGGCGGTGGCGAACACGGTCTCCAGGTCGGCCGCGGCGATCGGCGGCGCTTGGCGCAGGGCGTCGATCGCCCGAGCCACGTACAGCGAGGGAACCAGACTCAGCCGCGCGATCGGTGCACCGGCCACGTCGGTCACTGTGCTCGGCACACGTGTGCGGTAAGTGCCCCGCGGGCCCAGGGCGTCGAGGTGCAGCGGCTCGGTGGTCGGTACGGGGGCCATCAGTAGACACCCTCGATGACCGTCTCACCCTCGACTGCGAGAACCGGCGCGATGTCGGCGACGGCGTCCCCGGCGTGGCCGTCAGCCGGGCGGACCCGCAACGCGGTGTCCCGCTCCCTGTTGTTGGGGATCAGCATGGACTTGCTGACGTGGCTCACCACCACCTGGCCCCGCTCGCCCTCCGCCACCTGTTGCCCGGTGTCGGGATCCACGATGCTCAGGAAGACGTACGGCGAGACGGGGTCGAACACACACGGCTCCGACGCCGTGAGACCGACCCGCTCCAAAAGCGCGGTGAGCATCATGGTGTTGCCGTACATGCCGATCAGTGGCACGTCGGGAAACACCTCGGTCCGCAACAGGTCCCGGGTGTCGGGATCCATGTGGGTGCCGCCCCAGATGATCGCCTGGGCTTTGCCGTTGATGACCTCCACGAGGTCGCTGTCCCGGGCGAGGCGCTCCAGCATCGGGGTGGTGGCGGCTACGACACCGATGTCCTGGCCGAGCAGGATGCGCCGGCACTGGTCCACGAGATGGTCGGTGTAGGCGTCGACCTCGTCGCGACGGCCCGCGGCGATGAGCTTCTTGACCCAGCGGGGATCCATGTCGACCCCCAGCCCGGGGCTGCCGAGACTTGCCGCGGCCCGTTGCAGCACATCGCCCACAAGGTGCGGGCCGGTCGGCGCCACGGTCAGCCACAGCGCGCCGACCGGCAGTGCGTGGTCCCGGAGCTGGCGGGTCACCTGCTCGCTGCCGTGCCGCGCCCAGTCGTCCATCTGCACGACCCGCTTGGGTGCCCCGGTCGTGCCGCCGCTCTCGAACACGTGCAGCGGTCGGGCCTGCGGACCGTAGCCGCGGGGGACGAGATCGGACACCTGCACATCACGCAGCTCGTCCGTCAGATCGGGAAAGAGCGCCAGGTCCGCCACGCCCTTGACGTCGTGGCGGGGATCGAAACCGAGCCGGTCGACCCGTTCCAGCCAGTACCGGGACCCCGTCTCGGGAGCGAAGTGCCACTGCATGGCCGTTCTGACGTAGTCGTCGGGGTCCACCCCGTCGAAGGGTCCGGCGTCCAGAACGGTGAATGAGCCGATCGGCATGGAACCACCTTTCTCGAAGTCGCTGAGGGCGGACGCGTGAGAGCCGCGCGTCCCGGGCGGTCCCGCGGGCCCGACCCGCTCTCGCAGAGAAGACCGAGGGGTGCAGGCGTATGTGACAGCCCCGCGGAAAAGCGGCAGCGCCCCTGGCACCGGCACACGTCACAACGGCCCGTGTCTCCCGGTCTGATGAGTGGGCCAAAGCCGACCGGCGGTGTGCCGAGGGCGAGGGAGAGGGACATGAGACAGGGACTGCGGATCGTACGCGTCGACCAGGACGACAAGCCCCGTGTGGCCGCTCTGCACCGCCGGTGCTCCGCCGCCACCCGGTGGCACCGCTACCACCGGGCCATGGGCGACCCCGACACCTACCTGGGGCCGCTGTTGTCCCGACCCCACTCGGTGCACCTGGCGGTGCAGGACTCGCGAGAGCGGCTCGTCGCGATAGGGCATCTGCTGCCGGACGACGGTGACGCCGAGGCAGCGCTGCTGGTGGAGGACACCTGGCAGAACAGGGGGCTGGGCACCGGGCTCCTGGAAGAACTCGGCCGGTTCGCCGTCGTGTTGGGCGTACCTGAGGTCTACGGCGTCGTCCACCCCGACGACGCCCGCATGGCGGCCGTGCTGCACCGCACCGGCGTTCCGCTGCGCACGGTCCTGGAGACGGGCAGTGCGACGACGGTCCGGGCCCGGACGCAGGACATTAGCCTCGCCCTCGCCTGCTCGTCAACGCGACGTGGGTGGTGGCAACGCGGCGCTGGAAAGCACCGTGTGTCGGCGTCGTCGGCACGCCCGTGGGCCCCTGAAACTGGAGTTCAGCGGGTTCTCCGGCGCTCCTTCGAGGATGCGTCGCCTACTTGCTGAACTCGCACAGTGCAATACGTGTGACAACATTGAATGAGATAGTGTTTCGGCTGTCGACGGCGGGTGTTTCTCCCCGTGGTTCGATGCGGGCGGCTACGAGCGAGGGGATTGCCATGGCCGAGCTGTTTTATGACACCGACGCCGACCTGTCCATCATCCAGGGCCGCAAGGTCGCGGTCATCGGTTACGGGAGCCAGGGTCATGCCCACGCACTGTCGCTGCGTGACTCGGGTGTGGACGTGCGCGTGGGGCTCCACGAGGGTTCCAAGTCCTGGGCGAAGGCCGAGGAGCAGGGCCTGCGTGTGGTGACGGTGACGGAAGCCGCTGCCGAGGCCGACGTGATCATGATCCTCGTCCCGGACCCGCTTCAGGGCGAGATCTACAAGCAGCACATCGCCCCGAACCTGAAGGACGGCGACGCGCTGTTCTTCGGGCATGGTTTCAACATCCGCTTCGGCTTCATTAAGCCGCCGACGAACGTGGACGTATGCATGGTCGCCCCCAAGGGTCCGGGCCACCTGGTGCGTCGCCAGTACGAGGAGGGCCGCGGCGTTCCGTGTCTGGTGGCGGTCGAGCAGGACGCCACAGGAAGCGCCTTCCCGCTGGCCCTGTCGTACGCCAAGGGCATCGGTGGCACCCGTGCGAGTGTCATCAGGACGACCTTCACCGAGGAGACCGAGACCGATCTGTTCGGTGAGCAGGCCGTGCTCGCCGGTGGCGTGTCAGCCCTGGTCAAGGCGGGCTTCGAGACGCTGACCGAGGCGGGCTACCAGCCGGAGATCGCGTACTTCGAGTGCCTGCACGAGCTGAAGCTGATCGTCGACCTCATGTACGAGGGCGGCCTGGAGAAGATGCGCTGGTCGATCTCCGAGACCGCCGAGTGGGGCGACTACGTCACCGGCCCGAGAATCATTACCGACGCCACCAAGGCCGAGATGAAGAAGGTTCTCGCCGAGATCCAGGACGGCTCATTCGCCGAGAACTGGATGGACGAGTACCACGGCGGTCTGAAGAAGTACGCCGAGTACAAGCGGCAGGACTCCGAACTGCTGCTGGAGACCACCGGCAAGGAGCTGCGCAAGCTGATGAGTTGGGTCAACGACGAGGAGCACTCGTGATCGTGCGGGTTGGCATGGGCGGGAACCGGTGACGGTCTCATGACGGTGCTGCATGTCACCCTGCTCGGCGGGCTCTGCGAGATAGCCGCCGTACCACTGCCCGCGGCGGAAGCCGCGCACGGCACACGGTCGCTGCGCCGCTTCGTCCTGGAACTCCACGTGCCGCACGGACGGCAGCCGGCACTGGATGCCGAACTGCAGGCTGCCGCCGCGCCGGACGGGACGTACCTGCAAGGCACCGACGCGATGTGGCGCGTGGTGGAGGGCTGGACCGTCGTGGCCCACGGTCTGCGGGCCGGGATCCACCGGTATCGGGTGGAGATCGAGGAGGTGGAGGACACCGCGCAGGCCGACACCCGCGCTGTGGGCGAGGGCGCGTCAGCCGAGGCGGGCAAGCTGCCCGCCGGCGAGAGCGCCGACGTCATGCAGCTCAAGCTGGCCGTCCTGGTACTGCCCGTCTCGGACGTCGACCGGGCGAAGTCGTTTTACGAGGCCGTCGGGTTCCGACTGGATGCTGACCATGCCATCGACGCCTCCTATCGCGTGGTGCACATGACGCCCCCGGGATCGGCGTGCTCGATCCTGTTCGGGACCGGAGTCACCACGGCCGCCCCAGGCTCGGTGCGGGGCCTGCACCTCGTCGTCTCCGACATCGAGCAGGCCTGCCGGGAACTCGACGCGAGGGGCGTGGTGACCGGCGGAATCTTCCATGACACGAGCGGTGTGTTCCACCGCAGCACCGATGAGAAGCGGGTCGAGGGACCCGACCCGCAGCGTCGTGACTATCACTCCTACGCCGAGTTCAGCGACCCGGACGGCAACGAATGGGTGCTTCAGGAGGTGCCGGCGCGGGCCTGAGAGGCTCGTGCAGTGTTCAACCGCGAGGGAGGGCGTCCTCCGGGGATCCGGAGCGACGCTCACCTGCGCCGTGTGTCGTCGCGGTGTCGCGCAGGGTCTGGAGGGACTCGGCGATGGACGCGATACGTGTGTTCACGACGTGAATGGCCTCACGGAGCTGGCGCAGCCGCCCCTCGAGAGCCGTCGCCTCGGCCGTGAGCGACGCCGCGACCGTGGCGGGGTCCGCCTGAAGATCAACGCCTCGGGACATCTTCCCGGGCCTCCTCGGATCGTGTCGGACACCAATCCCCGTACTGACCGGACAGGGGGCGCGCTTGTGACAGCCGGAGGCGTCGTACCCACAGTGGGGCGGGTGGCCCGGGGCGGGGCCGCGGCTGACACGTCCTGGGTTCAGCAGGCTTCCAGGGCGAAGTCGCCCAGGATGTGCTGTCGTATTCGCCGCACCTCGGCGTGATCGGGTTCCATGGGCACCTGGCCGCGGGCGTCCCGCTCGGAGGCGCTGTTGGCCCGGCGCACCGCTGCGCACAGGGCTTCGGCGCTGTCCGGCGCCTCGCCGACGACGTAGTACAGCCAGACGATCCGGGAGTCGTCCGACCGGCACGGCAGCCCGACCAACCAGGTGCGGGAGTCTCCGGGTGTGCTGAACATGAGGTCTCATCTCCGTTCTCTGCCGGCGGCGATGGCGGCAGAAGTGGGTGGGGCTCCGCGAGGAGTTCCGCCCTTTCTTCATTGACTGGACAGCGCCCCGGTTCGTGACAGCGAATCGGCCTGTTGCAGCTGTCCCCCTCAACTGCCGTGGCGCGGCTCGTGGATGGAGATCTTGGTGTCACAGATACGTGTGTGCCCCTGTCTCATGAGCGAACAGATCGGGCCAGGCAGGAGAAATAGGGTGTGCGTTCCGCGAGCCGCCGACACTCGTGCGTGGAGCCGCCATCGCCTCTCGCCGCACGAAAGAACACACATGAGCATCCCCATTCCGAGGCCGGACGTTCCGGCCGTCGATCGCTGTGGAGGACATCGGGCTCGCGAGGCCCGTCCCCGTGGGGACTTCTCCTTCTGCCGCGACCTCCGCGTGGTTCTGCTATCCCAGGACGAACAGGACGCGGTCCACGTCCGGCGGCTGCTTCCGAACCGGCTGGCCGATGCGCTGGTTTGGCACACGAGCGTCGAGGAAGGATGCCGCACGTCCGGCACCCACGGCCCGCTGTGCGTTCTGGTGGGCAGCACACCGGCCGGACGGACCTTGGCCGACGTCGTCACCCGGGTACGCCGCCACGCCCCCGATGCGGCCGTGCTCGTTCTTGAGGGCACGTATGCGTCCCACGCCTTCCGCTCTGTCGCCGGCTCGGTGCAGGGCCGGGCCGATCACCGCCGCAGCGCTCCCGACGAGTTCTGCCGGAAGATCTGGGTGGCGCTGCAACGTGCCGTCGCGGGGCGCACCGTGGCGGGCGAGGAGATCGCGCGGGACAACGCCCTGCTGGAACGGGGCCTGTTGCCCGACCTGACGCTGCAGGCAGACGGCTTCACGACCGTCTTCCACTACGCGCCGGGTCGCGCGCACACCTTGCTGGGCGGTGACTTCTGCGATGTGGTGCGCGGCGACGACGGCAGCGCCCACGTGGTCATGGGCGATGTGTCCGGGCACGGTGCCGCCGCGGCCGCCCTCGGTGTCCACCTGCGCCTGGCATGGCGCACGGCCGTGCTGTGCGGGCAGAGCCAGCTGGAACAACTCCATCTGCTCGAACGCATCCTGACCGAGGAACGAGCGGAGGAGGAGACCTACGCGACCGTGGTGTCCCTGGTCCTGTCGCCCCACCGCCGCACCCTGCAGACGGTCACCGCCGGCCATCCGGGCTTTCTGCACCGGCACAGGGGAGAGGTCCGTTGGGTGGAGCCGCCGCCAGGTCTCCCGCTGGGACTCTTCCCCGGGCAAAAAGACTGGCGCGAGAGCGAGATGGCGATGCCGGACGGGGACGGCATCGTGCTGTTCACCGACGGACTCTACGAAGGTCGCACGGCCGGCGGACGGCTCGGGGAGGAGGGCTTGCTGAGGCTGGCCGGTCAGCTCGCGCATCTGGAGGCGCAAACGTTCGTCGATGCCTTGGTAGGCGGCGTATCGCTGCTGGCCGCCCCGTTCGGTGGGCTACGGGACGATGTGGCGGTGCTTCATCTGTCCTGCGACGGAGGGGGCGGGGTTTGATGTTCTGCCGACCCGCAGGACCGGCCCGGCCTACGGACGAAGCCGGTTCCCGCCGGGGAAGGGGCGGGAACCGGCTGGCAAATGCGCCCCGGCCGGGGGATCTCGGTTCTCGACCTAGTCGAGGGCCCGGTGATGGGCGAGGCGCGACACCAGCGGCGGCTCCATCAGCCAGCCGTGAGCCCGGCCGTGCCGTGCGTTAGAGGTGTCGGCGGTTTCGCGCAGCAGTGCGAAGGCCATCACCGCGCCGATGGCCAGCAGGCCCGCGCACAGGGGCATGGCCCGGTTGAACGCCGTGTCGAAGGAGTCGGGGGAGCGGTAGGCGTCCGGGCTCATGCCGACCAGCAGCGGCAGTGCGGCCACGGAGACCAGCCCGGCCGCGCGTGCGGCCGCGTTGTTGATTCCGCTGGCCAGGCCCGCGTCGGCGGCCTCGACCGAGGCCAGCAGCGTCACGCTCAGCGGAGCGACCATGATGACCATGCCCGTCCCCATCACGAGCAGGGCGGGCAGAACGTCGGCGAAGTAGGAGGCGTGCGCGCCCACCCGCGCCGTCATCACCATGCCTGCCCCGCACACCACAGGGCCGACGGTGAGCGGGATGCGCGGTCCCAGGCGTTGGGCGAGCGTCCCGGAGCGGGCGGAGAACAGCAGCATCAGTACCGTGCTCGGCAACATGGCGGCGCCCGCCGCCAGTGCCGAGTAGCCGGCGACGATCTGCAGTTGCAGGGCGGTCAGGAAGAAGAACCCGCCCAGCCCGGCGTAGACGCACAGGGTGATCAGGTTGATGGCCGTGAACGGCCGCGACGAGAAGAGCGACAGGGGCATCATCGGATCGCTGCTGCGCCGCTCCACCAGCAGGAACGCGGCCCCGGCCGCGATACTGCCCGCGGCCGCGGCAAGGGCGACGGGCCCGCCGGAACGGGCTTCGGTCAGCGCGTAGGTGACCAGAGCGAGCGTCAACGCGCCCAGCGCCGCACCGGCGAGGTCGAAGCCCCGCCGGGACGGGGTGTGGGTACCGGCCGGGACGGTGGGCTGCTGAGGCCTGCCGACGGACTCCGGGACGTGGCGCATTGCCAGGGGCACGCACAGCAGCGCCGGGGGGATCGTCAGCAGAAAGGTCCAGCGCCAGCCGGGGCCGTCGACGAGCCATCCGCCGAGAAACGGCCCGAGTGCCGCCCCGATGCTGCCGAACCCGGACCACAGGCCGATGGCGCGCGGCCGGTCGTCCGGGTGGAAGGAGGCTTCGATGATCGCCAGTGAGCCGGGGGTGAGCAGCGCTCCGCCGACGCCCTGGAGCGCGCGGGCGGCGATGAGCGTGGTCGTGTCGGGAGCCAGTCCGCACAGCAGGGACGCCGCAGCGAACCAGATGATGCCCAGGACGAAGATCCGGCGTCGGCCGAAGCGGTCGCCCAGGGATCCGCCCAG
Organism: Streptomyces sp. NPDC002265; assembly: GCF_040296125.1. NCBI lineage: Bacteria > Bacillati > Actinomycetota > Actinomycetes > Kitasatosporales > Streptomycetaceae > Streptomyces > Streptomyces sp. NPDC002265. The sequence continues at coordinate 18,923 of NZ_JBEOWS010000031.1, forward strand.
CAGGATGAGTCCCGCCAGGGTCAGCATGTAGGCGTTCACGGTCCACTGGAGTGCGGCGAGGTCGGCGTCGAAGTCGTCGCCGATGTGCGGTAGCGCGACGTTGGTGACGGTCGAGCCGAGCAGCACCATGCCGGAGCCGAGGACGGTGGCCAGAAGGGTCCATCGGCCACGGGCGCTGGCGATGCGCAGGAAGGCCGGGTCGCTCGGGGCGGGGGAGGGGGGCATGTCGTCTCCTTGGGACAGTGGGCCAGGAGGCGGCCGGTGCGTTCGTGCCGGGCAGCGGGTGCGGCGGGTCGGTCTTCTCGTCTACGCACGGGTGCGCTGGGTGGCGCGTCGCGTATGCCCGGGGTGCGGTGGTTCGCGGGTGGGCCTTCGCGTGGGACCCGGGGTGCTGCGGTTCGCGGTGTGGCGTCGTGTGGACGCAGGGTGTCCGAGGGTCCGTCTCCCGCTCGGTGGGCCGGGGCGAGCGGGAGACGGACGGTGGGCGTCCGGCGGGCCGGAGCGCGCGGGTCAGCCGAACATGCCGGGCTTGTAGCCGCCGGCGGGCTGTTGGTTGATGACGTTGATGCGGTTGTAGGCGTTGATGATCGCGATCAACGAGATCAGCGCGGCGAGCTGGTCCTCGTCGTAGTGCTTCGCGGCGTTGGCCCAGGCCTCGTCCGACACCCCGCCGGCCGCGTCGGCGATGCGGGTGCCCTGCTCGGTGACCTCCAGCGCCGCGCGCTCGGCGTCGGTGAAGACGGTGGCTTCGCGCCAGGCGGCGACCAGGTGCAGCCGCTGCTGGTCCTCACCCGCGGCGACGGCGTCCTTGGTGTGCATGTCGGTGCAGAACCCGCAGCCGTTGATCTGGCTGGCCCGGATCTTCACCAGTTCCTGGGTGGCGACGGGAAGCGCCGAGTGCACAGCGGCCCCGGCCGAGTTGAGGTGCTTCATGACCTTGCCCGCGAGAGCGTTGCCGAAGTAGTTGATGCGCGCGTCCATGTAGGGATCCTGAGAGTCGAGTGATGGGAGATGAACTGACGTGAGGTTGCTGCGATTTCGGGGCCGTGGGCTCCGGGCTCGCCGTTACTGCTTGCTGCTCCAGTCGGCGAAGTGCGTCTCGCCGAGCTGTGCGTCGGGGCCGGGCAGCAGGTCGGACTCCTTGAGGGCGGCGCCCCAGTAGAGACCCTTCGGGTCCGTCACGACCGTGCGGGGGTCGTTGTGGGCCGCGAGGCCCTTGCGGATGAAGTCCTCCAGGGTGAAGGTGTCGGGGCCGGCGACCTCGACGATTCCGTTGACCGGAGTGCCGACCGCCGTGCGGCCGACGGCCGCGGCCACGTCGCCTGAGAAGATGGGCTGGATCTTGATGGGGGCGACGGACACTGTTTCACCGCTGGTCGCCGAGTCCGCGAGGGTCTTGGCGAACTCGAAGAACTGCGTGGCGTGGACGATCGAGTACGGCACTCCGGAGTCCCGGATCATGTCCTCCTGGACCTGCTTGGCCTGGAAGTAGCCGGACTGCTGGAGGCGGTCGGTGCCCACGACGGACAGAGCCACGTGGTGTGTGACGCCGGCGGCAGCCTCCGCGGCGAGCAGGTTGGTGGTGGAGGCGCGGAAGAACTCCATCACCGCGTCGTCGTCGAAGGAGGGGGAGTTGGAGACGTCGACGACGACGGAGGCGCCCTTCAGGACGTCGGCCAGGCCTTCGCCGGTGACCGCGTTGACTCCGGTGTTCGGGGAGGCTGCCACCGCCTCATGACCGTGTTCGTTGAGCTTGGAGACGACCTTGGAACCGATGAGTCCGGTTCCGCCGATCACTACGACCTTCATGGACTTTCCCTTCACTGATCTCGCACGGTGCCCGGTGGGTCTGCGGCGACCTCGTCCACGGCACCGGCCGCGATGGCTCGTACCCTCCTGACCAGGCGACCCCGGCATCTGTGACAGGGCGGCGCACAAAGATTTCGCGCCGCTGTCGATCGCCCTCACACGGCGGGTCCGGCATCGTCGGACGCGTCGCGCCACGGCTCGGTGATTCCGGTCGGGGCGGGCCAAAGAGGTGTGCGGCGCACGCCGGTCGTCGCGGACCACACCATGGCGTCCGGCAGGGCGGGCGCGGCGCCGGGGCGGTCGGACCGGTGGTGGCAGTCCTGGGGCCCGAGCACACTGGAGGGTCGCCCGGGCGGCGAGCACGGCGGATCTGAGGTCGTAGGCGTGCGCCAGGTCCGAGAAGCCGCCGATGTCGATGTGCACGCCGATGTCCGCCGTCCGGGCCTCGATCTCGTCGAGTGCGGTCAATCCCGCGACGAGTCCGGCCTCGTCCCGGACCACGCCGGCGTGGTCCGTCATCAGGTGCCGTACCGCGCGCTGCAGAGCGCGGGCGTTGTGGTCGCCGTCGGCGGCCACCAGGCGGAGCACGTCGGCTTCCGCGGCGCGGGTCGCGGCGGGTGAGTGGCGTGGACCGGTGAGTGTGGCGGAGTACTCCACCGCGGCGCGCCCGGCGATCCGCCCGCGGGTGAGGACTTCGGAGAGGGAGTCTTCTTCCGGCCGGTGCGGGCCGCCGACTGCTTCCCCGATCGCGAAAAGCCCGTCCACGTCGGTGCTGTGGTCCTCGGCCTCGACCCAGATGCCGCCCAGGGAGATGCAGGCGGTCGGCACGACCTCGACGGGGTCGCGGGTGATGTCGAGCATCTGCAGTTCCAGTAGCGTCCGGTGCAGGTGCGGCAGCCGTGCCAAGACCGTGTCACCGGGCAGGTGGGACAGGTCCAGCCAGACGCCGCCGGACCGGGAGCCGCGGCCTTCCTGGATCTCGGTGTAGGACGCACGTGTGACGGTTTCCTGGGCGGAGAGCTCCATCCGCTCAGGGTCGTAGCGCGTCATGAACCGCTCGCCGAGGTTGTTGAGCAGCACGCCGCCCGCGTGACGAGCGCTGTCGCTGACCGGCATGTCGGCGGCGTGGTCCGGCTCGATCAGCCCGAAGGGGTGGAACTGCACCAGGTCGGGATCGCGCAACCGGGCACCGGCCTCGGCGGCCAGCCGTAGGGGGTCGCCGGTGTTCTCGTGGCGGCGCGAGGACGTGTGCCGCCAGATGCGCGTGTGCCCGCCGGTGGCGAGGATCACCGCGTCGGCGTGCACGAGGTAGCGCGAGCCGTCGACGAGGCCGAATCCGTAGGCGCCGAACACCGTTCCGTTGTCGACCAGAAGCCGGGTGACGTACACGTGCGGCAGGACGGGGATGGCGAGTTGCCGCCCGCGCACACGCAGGGCCCGGTGCAGGTCCGGGCCGGTGAGCCGTGTGGTGGACGTGCTGTCGGTTCGGCCGGGGCGCCTGCCGCGGGGCTCGACGCCGTCGATGGGCTGCGCGGCGGCGCGCGGCGCGATCCGCTCGCTAGGCGGAGCGGCCGGTAAGCGGCTCTGCCGCGACGTGTCAGCCGAGTGCCGCTCCCCGGTGTCGCCAAGGCGGGCAGGGGCGGGCGCCCACTCGGCATCGTCCCACGCCGCGCTGGCCGGGGCGTCTTCGCGGGCCCGTTGGGTGACCACGACGACCGCGACACCGGCCTCGGCGACTTCGATGGCCGCTCGGAGGCCTGACGCACCGCTTCCCACCACGAGAACAGACGTGGTGAGCTGGTGTCCGAGCGAAGACATGGGTCCTCCTACGACAGCGAACGGACAGGATCATTGGTTGGGATCGACCGGACAGACCCCCGATTTGTGACAACTTCAGCGTGTTTCCGGGCGTGGAAGTAGTCACACCGTCTGTCCGCACCGCGGGGGAGGGGCCGTGGGTATCGTGACAAGGATTCTTCCGAACACCGCTGTGGGAGCACTGTTCCCCCGGGATCCCGCCGAGGAGCCGAGTCGCATGATCGCCAGCCCGCTTCCCGCTCTGGTCGGCAGGCAGCGTGAGTGCACGGCGCTCGACAACCTGCTGGCCGGCCTTCGGGCCGGCGGTTCCCGCGTCATGGTCGTCCGGGGCGAGGCGGGCATCGGCAAGTCGGTGCTGCTGGAGTACATGGCTGCGCAGGCGTCCCGGGTGCAGGTGACCTGGGCGCGCGGTGTCGAGGCCGACATGGAGCTCCCTTACGCGAGCCTGCACCAGGTGTGCGCGCCGTTCCTGGACGGTGTCGAAGAACTGCCGCAACCCCAACGTGACGCCCTGCGCGTGGCATTCGGGACGGCGGTCGGCGATCCGCCCGACCGTTTCCTGGTCGGCCTCGCCGTTCTGACCCTGCTCACCCGCGCCTCGGAGACCCGGCCGGCGCTGGTGCTGGTGGACGACGCTCAGTGGCTGGATCAAGTGTCGTTGCAGACACTTGAGTTCGTGGCCCGGCGACTGCTCGCGGAGCCGGTCGCCATGGTGTTCGCGGTCCGCGACCCCGAGGGGCAGTCCGCGCTCGCGGGCCTGCCGGCGCTGCAACTCAGGGGACTTGACGCCGCTTCGGCCGGTGAACTCCTGGAGGGAGCTGTGGGGGGACGGTTGGAGGAGCGGGTCCGGGACCGGTTCGTGGCCGAGACACACGGCAACCCGCTGGCGCTGCTGGAATTCTCCCGCGGCCGCAGCGCCGCCGAACTGGCCTACGGCGTCGACGCGTCGAGTGCCCCGGTCGTCCAAGGGCCGGTGGCCAGCCGCGTCGAGCGTGATTTCGCTGGGCGGCTCGGTGCGCTGCCGGCCGCGACCCGCACCCTGCTGCTGATCGCTGCGGCGGAACCGGTGGGCGACGTGCGCCTATTGATCCGCGCGGCCGCTTCCCTCGGCATCACTCCGGACGCCGCACCGGCCAAGGCAGCCGGCCTGATCGAGTTCGGCGAGCCCGTACGGTTCCGGCACCCGCTGGTCCGTTCGGCGGTCTACCACGGAGCCGAGCCGGAGGATCGACGTGCGGTGCACCGGGCCCTGGCCGAGGCCACGGACCCCCTCCTGGACCCTGACCGGCGCGCCTGGCACGCCGCGCAGGCGGCCGACGGGCCGGACGAGGAGGTCGCCGCAGGACTGGAGCAGGCCGCCGACCGTGCCCGGCAGCGCGGGGGCATCGCGGCCGAGGCGGTTCTGCTGGAACGCGCGGTGGAGGTGACGCCCGATCCCTGGCCGCGAGGGCGCCGGGCCCTTGCGGCGGCCGAGGCGCACTTCTCGGCCGCCGCGCCCGAACGGGCCACGGAATTGGCCGCGGTGGCCGACCTGTATCCCCTCAGCGTCCTGGACCAGGCCCGCCTGGCACGTCTGCGGGCCAGAATCCTGTTCGCCCGCAGTCGCAGCGACGAGGCGGCACCACTGCTCCTGAACGCGGCGGCACAGTTCACCGCGGCCGGATCTCCCCTGGCGCGGGAGACGTACCTGGAGGCGATCAGCGCGACCATCTTCGCCGGCCGGGTCCATGGTCCGACAGGCGCCCGCGCCGCGGCGATCGCGGCCCGCGCGTCCGGGGCGCCCTCCTCGGGCTCCAAGGCCGCGGACGCTCTCTTGGACGGTGTGGCGGCCCTGCTCGCGGACGGCTCGGAGACGGCCGTCCCGGCCCTGCGCGAGGCACTCGACCTGCTCGAGCACGAAGAGCTCCGCACGCGGGAGGCGACCGTACGGTGGCTGCTGCTGGCCCCGGTCGCGCTTGAGTCGTTCATCCACTGGGCCTGGGACCTGCATGCCTGGGACACACTCTCGACTCGCGCAGTGCGTCTGGCCCGCGACATCGGAGCACTCGGCAGCCTGCCGCCGGCTCTGATCTACGCGGGCGGGGTGCACATCCACTACGGCGACTTCGCCGAGGCCGACCGGATGATCGACGAGGCCGACGCGATCGCCACCGCGACCGGCCACGCCCCGCACAAATACGCCACACTCGTCCTGGCCGCGTGGCGGGGTGAGGCGGATGTCGCCGCCGGCATCATCGAAGAAGCCAGAGAGCGCGCCGTGCAGCGGGGCGAAGTATCCCTGCTCGGTGCCATGGGCTACATCCAGGGCGTGCTCTTCAACGGACTGGCCCGCTACGAAGAGGCGATCGAGGCCGCCCGCACCGGTATCGAGCACGACGGGTTCAACTTCACTGGTCTGTCGCTGGTCGAACATGTGGAGGCCGCGACGCGTTGCGGTGAACTCGACCAGGCCCGCGCCTCGTTGGCCCGCCTTAACGAACTCACCCGCGCCGCCGACTCCGGGTGGGCGCGGGGTGCGAGCGCACGCAGTGAGGCGCTGCTGGCAGACGGTGAGGCGGCCGACCGCCTGTACCGCACGGCGATCGAGGAATTCGGCCGCGGCGGGGTTGTCGTGGAGGTGGCACGCACCCACCTGCTGTACGGCGAGTGGCTGCGGCGCGCACAGCGCCGCGCGCAGGCCCGCGAGCATCTCCGCACGGCCCACGACATGTTCGACGCGATGCCGGCTCACGCGTTCGCCGAACGGGCCCGCCGTGAGCTGATCGCCACCGGCGAGCAGGTGACCGCGCGAGAGACCACACCGGCGAACGTTCTCACCCCGCAGGAGTCACAGGTCGCAGCCCTCGCCGCCGACGGCATGACGAACGCGCGGATCGGCGCGGAGCTGTTCATCAGCCCCCATACCGTGGAATGGCACCTGCGGAAGGTCTACGTGAAGCTCGGCATCAGCTCCCGCCGAGCCCTGCCGGACGTCCTCGACAGCGCACGGGCACGGTGAGTTAGAACCGACAGCCATCACGAACCCGGGGGCCGCGCACCTATGGGTGACGGCATACAGTGCCTAGGCCGTGTATCGGAAGTGAACCGTGTGCATAGGGTGTCGGCATGTCACTGGGTCACATAGTCCTCTCGTCGGGTCGTTCGATCCAGCTCACTGAACTACGGATGTCTTCGACCTACGGAGGGATGCTGGAGGGCTACCCGTGCAAGCGCATCAACGACCGGAAGGTCAGCTGGCTCCAGCGACAGGCCGAGCACGAGTTTCCCTCCATGCCGGTCCATCTCGTTCCGCCCTCCCGCGAGTACCCGGACGAGACCGCCGGCGCCTTCGGTCTCGTTGAGGTGCTGCCTTCAGTGGCCTGCATCGGTGTCTTCGACTCCGCGGCGCTCGACCCGGCAATGGACGGTTCCACCCTCGTCGTCGCCGGGTTCCAGCCAGTACCGGAAGTACCGGTGGGCGAGGATGCTGATCTCGCGCTTCGCGGCATTCGCTGGGAGGAACTGGCTCAGGACTACGAGCTGTAGCAGTGTGCTGGTCACAGCCACTCGTTGATGGCCGCGACGAGGACAGTGGCTTCAAAGCGGACCGCGAGCTTGGCGTAGCGGGTGGCCACGGCCCGATGGCGCTTGAGGCGGTTGATTCCGCACTCGACCACGTGACGCTTCCGGCAGTCGACCGGGTCGAAATGCGGTGGTCGGCCACCGCGGGAGCCTCGCTTCTGACGGTTGCGTGCCTGGTCGGCCTTGTCCGGGATGGTGCAGCGGATCCCTCGGTGGCGCAGGTAGGCGCGGTTCTTGCGGGAGGCATACGCCTTGTCAGCGCGCACGCGATCGGGACGGACGCGCGGCCGACCCGCCCCGACGCGGGGCACGCGGACTTTCTCTAGCACCGTTTCGAACTGTGGTGAGTCGCCACGCTGCCCTGCCGTCACCACGATCGACATGGGCTTTTGGCCCTGCTCGACCGCCAGATGCAGCTTGGTCGTGAACCCGCCACGTGAGCGGCCCAACTCGTGATCAAGAGGCTCGGCGAACACGCCGCCTGGCGGTTCCTTTTGCAGATCACCCTGCCGACGAGCCCCGGCCGCATGCTGATGCGGCCCGGACGCGGAGTACGCGCTGCCCCTTCAACCTGCACGCCGGCGCCGCCGCTCGTTTGCCCGGCCGGCGGATCGCGCCGGGACTTCGCCTGCCGGGAGGGCCGGTTAGGCTGGCGAGCTCACCGCGCTCGCCTCCCCTCTTCTACACCTCCGGCCGGGCATTCGAGCGGCGCCTTCATCCTGCAGTTCTTCCGCTGACTCCTCGGCTGCGGCGCCGGCCAGTGGTCCAAGAGGATGTACACCATCCAGTACGGCCACCGCACGTCCCTGGTCTCCGAAACTGACATGCGAGCGAAGAGGGCGCGCACGTAGCCCTGGCACGTGATCCGGCCACCGTGTCACACCGAGTGCCGACGACCGGTCTAGAGGGTTAGGACCGAGAGGAACAGAGGACACCGTGCGTGAGATCTTGATCGTGGGTGGCGGGTACGCGGGCTTCTACACCGCGTGGGGCCTGGAGAAGAGGCTGCGGCCGGGCGAGGCGCGCGTCACCGTCGTCGACCCCCGCCCGTACATGACGTACCAGCCCTTCCTGCCCGAGGTCGTGGCCGGTTCGGTGGAGGCCCGGCACGCGGCGGTCTCGCTCCGCCGTCACCTCCACTACACGCGTCTGGTGGCGGGCTCGGTGACGGAGATCCGCCACAGCGCGCGCACGGTCACGGTCCGCCCGGAGTCCGGGCCATCCCTCGAGCTGCACTACGACGTGCTGGTGGTGACGGCGGGGGCGGTCACCCGGACCTTCCCGATTCCGGGGCTGAGCGATCAGGCGTACGGACTCAAGCACGTCGAGGAGGCGGTGGCGATCCGCGACCGCCTCCTCACCTCGTTCGACCGTGCGGCCGGTCTGCCGCGCGGGCCCGAACGCACCAAACTGCTCACCGTCACCGTCGTCGGTGGCGGATTCTCCGGAGTGGAGGGATTTGGTGAGCTGCTGGCCCTGGCGACCGCGTTGCTCAAGCAGTACCCGGAGATCGGCGCGGACGAACCGGCCTTCCACCTGGTCGAGGCACGGGACCGCATCCTGCCCGAGGTCGCGGACCGGCCGGGCGCCTGGGTGGTGCGTTCACTGGAGAAACGGGGGGCGCGGGTGCACCTGAACACCCAGCTGGTCTCCGCCGAGGACGGCCGGGTGCGGCTGTCGGACGGCACCGAGTACGACTCGGGCCTGCTGGTGTGGACGGCCGGCAACGCCGCCAACCCGATCGTGCACAACCACAGCGACCTGCCCGTCGACGAGCGGGGCCTGCTCACCGTACGGGCGGATCTGCGGGTCACTACGGACACCGAAGTGGTGCCCGACGCCTGGGCGGCGGGGGACGATGCCTCGGTGCCCGATCTCGCGGCCGGGAGGCCGGGCGCGCACACCGTGCCCAACGCCCAGCATGCCGTCCGCCAGGGCAAGCTGCTGGCGAAGAACATCCTGGCGTCGCTGCGCGGCCGTCCGACCAAGGACTACGTGCACCGCAGTCTCGGTGTGGTGGCCACACTCGGGCTCGGCCGCGGCATCTTCCAGTACCGGGGCCTGGTCATCAAGGGGTTCCCGGCCTGGCTGATGCACCGTGGCTATCACGTTCTGGCCATACCGAGCTGGGAACGCAAGACGCGTGTGTTCGCCGTGTGGGTCACGGCCCTTCTCTACGGCCGCGACATCGTGTCGCTGGCGTCGGTGCAGCACCCGAGGGAGGCATTCGTCTCCCGCGGCGAACTGCGCCGAGGAGAGGAGCCCGCACAGCCCGGAGGCCGGCTCACGGCATGACGGCGCGGTACAGCCCGCGGCCAGCCCGCTGGACGCGCGAGGCGCCGACGAGACGGTCGAGCGTGCTGCGGACGGCGTTGATGCTGCCGCTGTCGGTGTCACGTCCCAGAGCCGACGCGACGTCGCGGGCGCGGACCTCGGTGTCCCCGGCCTGCGCGAAGTACGCCAGGATCTGCTCCGTGAGCTTGCCGTACGTCGTGCCGCCGTCGCCCGCCTCGTCGCTCCGGCCTGCCGTGGCCGGGGGCTCTGCGGCGGCTTCTGCGGTTTCCGCGGCGCGCGCGGCCTCTGGCTTCGCCGGCGACGGGACGCTCACGTGGGCGGGGCCCCGCGGTGATGGGGCGGCCGCCGGGCCGGCGCCGGGCATGAGGGCGTGAAGGGCGTCGAGCGCCCGCTGCACGGAACCGAGATGGGCGGTGACCGAGGCCAGTTCCCTCTCCAGCGCCTGCTTCTGGATCTCTAGCCGAGCCAGGTTCTCCTGGAGACTATCGGCGGTACTCTCGATGGCGCGAGCCGTCTGGGTCACGGAGCCCATGGGTTCCTCTCGTGCTCAACCGTTGCTGAGTTCGTAGTCAGGTCTCGGCATTCCGGGCATTTCGGCCCGGAAGGTCCGTCTCGTCACCAGAGCGTCAGGGGCTCGGCTTGAGTGCGGTCTCTCGTTTCCTCCTGCTGCTGGTGCGGCAGGGTTGCGCCACCTGCCCGCCCCGCCTCCGCCGTGCGGCCGCGGCGGGTGGTGCGGGTCTTCTGGTCGGCTCCGCGAGGCTTCGACGCCGCCGGGGCGGTGTCTTGGTCTCCGGCCACTCCGGTACCAGTGATGCAGGCTGCCGCGAGGGCGGCGAGGTTGCGTGCGGCGTTGTCGTCCCGGTCGATGACCAGGTGGCAGGCGTCGCATGCGTAGGTCCGTACGTGCAGCGGCAGCTTGGCTTTCACCGTGCCGCACCCGGAGCAGGTCTTGGAGGAGGGATACCAGCGGTCGGCGACCACGAGGCAGGTGGCGTGGCGCTGGCGGGTCTTGTAGTGGAGCTGGCGGCGGATCTCGCCGAACCCGGCGTCGGTGATACGGCGGGCCAAGCGCCGGTTCTTCAGCATGCCGGCGACGTTGAGGTCTTCCACCACGATGGCGCCGTACTCGGCGGCCACCGTGGTGGTGAGCTTGTGCAGGGCGTCGGCGCGCAGGTTCGCCACCCGGTGATGCACGCGGTTGCGAGCGGCGTTGGCCTTCTCCCACCGCTTCGACGGCTTACGCCCGCTCCTGCGGTCGGGTCCCTGACGGCGGGACACGGTCCGGCAGGCGCGGCGCAACTGCTTCAGGGCCCGGTCGTAGTGCCGCGGATTGGCGGCGGTGCGGATCTCACCGGTGCTGTCGGCCATGACGGCGAGGGACTTCACACCGAGGTCGATACCGACCGCCACGTCCGGGCGCGCCACGCGTTCGAGGTCGCGTCTGACCTCGGCCTGGAAGGACACGAACCAGCGTCCGCGCTCGTGGCGCACGGTCGCGGACAGGATCCGCGCCGTCCCCGCCCGGACACGGGCCAGGAGCTTCACCGTGGGCTCGTGGGTGCGGATCGTGCCCAGCCTCGGCAGCGTGACATACCTGCCATCGCGCTCGGCCCGGATGGTGCCGGTGGTGAACCGGCAGGCAAGGCGGGCCTTCCGCTTCGACTTGAACCGGGGCGCACCCACACGCTTGCCGCGCCGCCTGCCGTTTTTCGACTTTGCGTAGTTGTCGAACGCGGCCGACGCGTTCGCCAGGCCGGTGGAGTACGCCTCCTTGGAGTTCTCCTCCCACCAGAACGCGAACCTCACATCGGTGTGCTTGGCCTCGTTGAACGCCTTACGCAGGGCGGGCAGCGACCACGGCCGCCAATCCGTCAGCGACTCCTCGGCGATGCCGTAGGACTCCTCCGCGCGGCGCTGCCACCACGCGGCGCTCACCCAGCCCACAGCCCAGTTGTACGCGGCCCTGGCCGCGCCGCAGTGTGACCGCAACGCGGCCTCCTGGGCGGCGTTCGGATCCAGAGCGAACCGGAACGCCTGCACCACAAACCCGGACTGCGGCCGGAACTTCTTCACCCGGCAGCCTCGCCGGTCGCCACAGCCACCGCACGGGCCACACGGTCCTTCGCCGCCCGCTGCCCGTACAAGCGGGCGCACATCGACGCCGGCACCTCGCTGATATCCCGTACAAGGTCTTCAGTGGTCCCGGGCGGGTCGAGGACGACCAGGCGCCGCCCGGACGCCAACAGCACGGCTTCGAGGTACTCGACCCCGAACCAGGCCAGCCGGTCCCGGGACTCGACCACAATCACTGCCGCCTGCGGGTCGGACAACAAACGGTGCAGCTTGCGGCGCTCCCCGTCCACCCCCGAGCCGACCTCGCTGACGACCTCGGCGACGGCCAGGCCCAGCCCGTTCGCGCCCAACACCACCCGGGCGGCCCGCCGGCCAAGGCCGGCCTTCCGGCCGGCGGACGACACACGGCAGTACGTCACCACACGCCCGGACGACTGGACAGCGGCGACCTCGTCGACCAGCCACGTCCCGGACGGCGCCTGACGGACCGGAACCGGCATCTTCGCGTCCTTCACCCACCACCAGGCAGTCTGGTCACTCACGCCCCGCTGACGCGCCCACTCCGACAGCTTCACGAAACCAAGATATCGAGATACGCGACTACAGATGACTATGAGTGACTAAAAGACCTGTAGCAGCTTTTGCCCCTGTGTCCTGGCGGGACCGCTCGATGTCCCGGCCCGCCCCCCGCGGCACCGGGGGGATGCTGGCGAACATCATATGCAGCGGCCCCGTCGGCCGAGAACAGAGTGGGCGGTTCCACGCAGAACACACCGTTGATCGGGCCGTCAGGGACGGCGGGCCGGGGACGGAGCGAGCCCTGTGGCGCTCCCTTCGTCCGTCGGCGGCGCCTCGTGGGCGCCCGCTGCGGGCGACCGTTTGATCTTCTCGGACACCGCCTGGCCGGGCGGGATGGTGATCTCGCGGAGGACGTAGTCGGTGTCGCCGACGGTCCGCTGGGCCAGGACCCGGCCGCTGACGCCGGGGCCGCCGGGGGTGGCCTGGGCGGTCGTCGAGGCGAGCGAGAGCCCTATGAGGCAGGCTCCGACGACCGCGGCGCGTGCTGAAGTACGCATGATGATTCGGTACGTGAGGGCGAATAGCGGCCCGGGGCAAGCGGCCCTCAGGGGCGGCCCGTTCACATGTAACACTGTATTGCCACTGAGTGGGTCGGGGCGCCGAGGTTCGGTCCGACAGTGTGTTTCGTTGCGGAGATGCCAGCGTCTCTCCCACTTCCCGGTGCGGTGGAGGCAGCGGGTAACGTTCCGTGCGACGCCACCCTGCGGGTGGGGGAGTCGGTATGGAGCACATCGGCGGTGCCCTGCCGCTCGCGAACTGCTCGACGAGCGGTGGCACTTGGTGGAGGTCGCGCAGTGGATGCTGGGCAGCCGGGTGACGGCCAAGTGCCTTACCGACGAGGCGTACCGGCGGTGGTACGGGCTCTCCGGCGGTGAGCGTTCGCGCATCCGGACGCCGCGGACCTGGTTGAGCTACGTCGTGGGCCGCCCCGCGCTGGCCCGGCCGGCCGCGCCCGGGCCACCGGCCGGGATCGGCGAGGCGTTGCTGGGGTCGGTGGAGACGTGGTCACCCGCGCGTCGGTAGCGGAGCGGGCCGATCCGGCGGTCGCGCCCGGCACGGCCTGGGCGCCCGGGGCGGCCAGCCAGCGCCGCCGGGGCGGCAGGAAGAGTGTGCGCGGGCCGTGCGGCGGGCGTGCGCCGACGGAGATCTCGACGGTCTCCGGGCAGTGCTGGCCGACGACGTCACCGCGTACTTCGACGGCGGCGGGAGGGTCCGTGCGCCGACGTTCCCGTCACCGGCAGCGAGCACGTGGCCCGGAGCGTGCTCACCCTGCTCCGCGCCCAACCGCGGACCACCGTGGACACCTGGCCGGTCAACGGACGCGCCGGGTTGGTCCTCCGCCACCGGGGCCGGTCGGCGCGGTGGTCACCCTCGACCCGGCCCCGGTCCGCACCCGGGACGATGAGGGGCCCGTCGTGACCGTGCGCGCACAGTTCCTCCGCGGCCTTGCTGGCGGCCAGATCGCCCCTGACGATCACGAACGTCTTCACATGCGAGACGTTGCATCCCGTCCCAGTTGGTGTGACACACACGGCGAACCGTGCGGTGGGGACGTGCGGATGACTGGGCGGCGGGCCCGGTTGGGGCAGTGCGGCACCCGGGGGGCTCTTGAGGTGCGGCGTCTCACCGGCGGCCGCGCAGCGTCACGGCCAGCAGCTCCGACTCCTCGTACCCCGGGAGCAGGGCGAACCCGTGCGCTGCCAGCTCGCGAGTCAGCTGGGCGCGCGTCGCGGGCCACATCCAGAACGTCTCGGTGTGTTCCCGCAGCACGTCCTCGGCGTCCCTGACCCAGTAGTCGGCGCGGGTCCGGATGCGGTAGCCGGCGGCCGACATTGTCATGCGCCCGCCGTAGACGTGCGCGCCGACCCGCTTGTCCGCGAGCAGGCGCACGACGGTGCGGGCCGGGAGCCGGGCCGGCGGCAGCTGCACGAACAGCGAGCCGCCGGGGGTGAGAGCCCTGCCGAGCGCGGGCCACAACTTCTCGCGTACGCCGGGTGGAAGGCAGCCCAGCATGTTGTGGCAGACGGCCACGTCCGCGACCGTGTCCAGCGCGGTCTCGTCGAGGGGGTGCGGGTGCACGGTGACCCGGTCCCGCTGCTCGGAGGGCAGGGCTGCGAGCCGGGTCAGCAGCGACGTACGCATAGCCCGGGCCGGTTCGACGGCGTGCACGTCGGCCCAGGAGTCGGCGAGGGCCAGCATCGTCACTCGCCCGGTACCGGCCCCGACGTCCAGCACGCCGGTGCGGGCGTCGGCGATCTGGCGTGCGTAGAGCCGGCGGACCCGGGCTTCGTCCGCGTCGGCCTGCAAGAGGTCGTAGAACTCCGCGGTGACCGCGTAGGAGTCGGATTCCCGTCGGAGGCCCGACGGTCCGCTGAAGATAGTGTGCATGCCCGACATGACAACGTATGAACATAATATGTGACAGCGAGGACAGGCGACCGCAGCGCGGACTGTTGTCACAGAAGCACACGGTGCGCAGTCAATAGCCCGGCTCCGTCCGCGACCTTTCGGGGCGTTCCGGGACCGGACCGGAGCCCCGGAAAACGTCGTGAGAGCGGAGTACGTCGTCATGACCGCGCGATCCCCCCAGGTATGGCTGCCCGCACAGTTCGGCCGCCTCGCCGATCTGCCCCCGGGCCTCGACTACGCCCGCTGGGACGGCCGTTCGGCCTTTCCCACGGACCCGGCGGAGGTCGAGTTCTACGTGCCCCCGCTGACCAAAGACATCGGCGTCACTGCCCGGCCGCTGGCCCTCCCCGGCTCACATGAGCCGCCGCGGCGACCCGGGCGTCAGCCGATACGTCCCGCATCAGGTCGGCGACATGGGTAGGGGTCGGCGGGATGGCACCCTGCCGCACCCCGGTGGCCGGGGACCACACCAGAGTGACCGTCAGATTGAGATCTCTTCCGACCACGACATCAACGTCCTCATGCGGTAGCGGGTACAGGCCGGGTCGGACGACGGGTCATGAGTGGGCCCCACGGGCTCGGCCACGGGGTCCCCACGGGGGTGGCCCATGGAAGCCCCACGGGTTCGGGGAGCGGCCCCCCGGGGAGTCCCACGGGGGGCCACGGACTCCACCACGGGGAGCCAGGGGCGTGGGGGCGGGGGTCCCGCGGCGAGGGTGGAGGCGCGCCCTGGACGGGCGGCCCTTCCACCACGAGGAGTTCCCCATGCCCGCGACCGGCTCGCAGACCATGACAACCGAACCCGCGCTCGCCCGGCCGGCCGGGGAAGACGACATGGGCGCCGCCCTCGACACCTTCCTAACCGAGCGGACACGGCTCTTCCGCATCGCCTACCGCATTCTCGGCGACGTCACCGGAGCCGAGGACGTGGTCCAGGAGGTGTGGCTGCGCTGGCAGCTCACTCAGCGCGCGGAGGTCGACAACCCGACCGCGTTCCTGGTGACGGCGACCACCCGGCTGGCCATCAATGTCGTCCGCTCCGCCCGCCACCGCCACGAGGTCCCGGTCGAGCCGCAGTTGGCCGACTTCGGCGACCGGGCCGCCCCGGACCCCGTACTGAGCGTCGAGCGCAGCGTTGCGGTCGAGGGGGCCCTGGCCATGCTCATGGCGCGACTGACGCCGGACCGGCTGGCCGCCTACGTCCTGCGCAAGGGATTCGGGTACGCCTACGCCGAACTCGCGTCCCTGCTGCGGATCAGCGCCCCGAACGCGCGTGTGGTGGTGCACCGGGCACAGGCCCGGCTGGAGTCCGGCCGGGAGCGCCCGGTCCCCGTCGAGTCGCACCGCCGCCTCGCCGCGGCGTTCCGGACGGCCGCCCACACCGGCGACCTGGACGGCCTGGTGAAGGTGCTTGCCCCCGCCGCGTGACGAGCCGCCGACCGTTTCACACTGTTCAATCTTTAACCGTTGAGTGGGGCACGCCATATTGAGTGTGCATACCAGTGAAGACAGAAGGAACATGTGATGTCCGCAGACCTTTCCGCCTTGACCTTCGCGGGCCACATGGCCGTCGTGACCGGAGCCGGTTCCGGCATCGGCCGGGCCACGGCAGTCGCCTTCGCTGAAGCCGAGGTGATCAGGACCGCCGTACGGCGGTGGGGACGCATTGACCACCTGGCCAACAACGCGGGTGCCACAGCGGTGATGAGACTCGCCGACACCGACGAGCAGACTGTCACGAACTTGCTCACCCTGAACGTCGTCGCGCCGAGTCTCCTCGCCCACACGCCGCCCTGCCACACCTGCGCGAGACCTCCGGCACCATCATCAACCTCTCCAGCATCCACGGGCACCGGCCTATGCCGGGCGGCGCGCACTACGCGGCCACCAAGGCCGCCGTCCAACAGCTGACCCGCAGCTGGGCGCTGGAATTGGCGGAGGAGGGAGTCCGCGTCAACGCCGTCGCCCCCGGCCCCACCCGCACCGACGTCATGCTGCACGCCGGAACCACCCCCGAGGCCGCCGACGACATCTACGCCTACGAACGCGACCGCATCCCCACCCACCGCATCGCGGGCACCGAAGAGATCGCCCACTGGGTCCTGCGGATGACCGACCCCGCGGGACGGCACGCCACCGGCCAGGTCGTCACCGTGGACGGCGGCCTGGAACTCGTCTGACACCGCCTCGGACAGCGAAGCCGATCGGTGGTACTTCCCGCCCCCCCCGTGTCACACATCGGGCACCGGACCGGTCAAACCCCTCGACCGACCAGGCGTTGAGGAGGTTGATGCACGATGAAGGTCGTGGTGTTCGACGACGGAGGACTCATGGGCGTCGAGACCGCCCTGTGGGTCAGGGACCACGGACACGAGGTGGGCATCGTCTCGGCACCCGCCGGGTTCGACGCACTCACCCCGGAGGAGGTCGCCGACGCCCTGCACGGCTGTGCGGTGGTGATCGACCTCGTCCATCAACCGCCCCCCGCCACCGGCACGTTCCCCACGGAGAACGGCCCGGCCAGCGGCCTCCTGCGCGCCGCGATCGCCGCCGGGGTGCGGCACCACGTGTGCCTCTCCGCGGTCGGCGTGGACCGGGTCCGCGATGACGGTGCCTTCACCGCGCTGCGCGCCCGGGAAGCCATGATCGAACGCTCCGGCATCCCACACTCCATCCTGCGCAGCACCCAGTTGTTCGAGGCCGCCGAGGCCATCGCGGACACGGCCACCGAGGACGGCGCCGTCCGGGTGCCGCCGCTGCGCGTGCAGCCGGTGTCCCTGACGGATGTGGCGATGTACCTCGCACACATCGCGGTGTCCCGGCCCCTGGGCGGAGCGCGCGAGATCGCCGGCCCCGAACGGTTCGGGCTGGATCGGTTCGTCCGTATCGCCCTCGCGACGGACGCGGACCGCCGGCCTGTCCACACGCACACCCATAGCCCCTTCCTCGGCGCTCGCCCGCGCACATGGGACCTCCTGCCGGGCCCCGGCGCCTTCGTCGCGCAGACCAGTTACCGGGAGTGGCTCGCCGGCCGCCCCGCCCCCGAGGTCAGCTCCTGACCCCGCCCACCCCGAACCCACCCTCACAGGAAGAGAACACACATGACGACACTGGACATCGAGCTGCTCGGTGCGATGCGCGAACTCGCCGCCGTACCAATGCCGTCGGACACCTCCCGCCCCGGCGGCGGACGGCCCCCGCGCCGCTTCGCCCTGGAGCTGCACGTCCCGGACGAGCGGCACCGGGAACTGGAGGCCGAACTCCAAGTGGCCGCCACGACCGACGGACCGCACCTGCGCGGGAGCGCGGGGCGCTGGCGCGTCCTGGACGGCTGGAGCAAGGTCTCCACCGGACGCCGCCATGAGATCTGCATCTACCGGTTGGAGGTCCAGGAGGCCGAACCGCCGATCCCCGCGGCACCGAGAACGGGGGACTGACCCCGTGCCTCAGACGATCTCGTCCCCTCTGACCAGTGCGGCGATCTTCTTGGTCGTCACGGTCAACGACGGCGGCGAACGTACCGTCCGCGACCTCCTGCCAGACCTCGGCTCCCTGGAACGTTCCGTGGGGTTCCGCGCCCACCCGGACGGTCTGCTGAGCTGTGTGACCGGCATCGGGTCCCACGCCTGGGACCGCCTGTTCGCCGGCGAACGCCCAGCGCGCCTGCACCCCTTCGAAGAACTGCGCGGCCCACGGCACCGAGCGGTCGCCACCCCCGGCGATCTGCTCTTCCACATACGCGCCGCGCGCCAGGACCTGTGCTTCGCCCTCGCCACCGAGATCATGACTCGGCTGCGCGGAGCGGTCACGGTGCGGGACGAGGTGCACGGCTTCCAGTACTTCGACGAACGCGACCTTCTCGGCTTCGTCGACGGCACCGAGAACCCCACAGGTGCCCGGGCGCAGGCCGCCGTGCTGGTGGGGGAGGAGGACCCGCGCTTCGCCGGCGGCAGTTACGTGATGGTGCAGAAGTACCTCCACGACCTTGACGCCTGGGAAGCCCTGCCCGTGGAAGCCCAGGAGCGGGTGATCGGCCGGCGCAAACTCTCCGACGTGGAACTGGCGGACGACGTGAAACCGGCCGACTCCCACATCGTCCTTACCATCGTGACCGATGCCGAGGGCACCGAGCGGGAGATCCTCCGCGACAACATGCCGTTCGGGACGGTGGGCGCCGAGGAGTTCGGTACGTACTTCATCGGATACGCGCGCGACCCCCGGGTCACCGAGACGATGCTGGAGCGCATGTTCCTGGGCACGGACACGGCTGCGCACGACCGCATCCTGGACTTCTCCACCGCCGTCACGGGGACCCTGTTCTTCACCCCGTCCGCGGACTTCCTGGCGGACCCGCCCGAACTGCCGGACAGCGGGAGTTGACCGGACGACGGCACAACAGCGTCACACCGTCCTTGCCCTACCGGTCTTCAGGACGAGACACTGCGCTCCCAGACCGGGGGAAGGCGCGGCACGCGCCGTCGTCTGGGACGGCGACAAGGACCTGTTCCACCCCGAGACCGAGGCCGTCTCCCACTACTACCGGTTCCAGGAACTCGCGGGACGCCGCTACCGCCCTGGCGATACACCGCAGTCCGGTCCCACCGGCGACGCCGTGACCGTGGACCCGGCCGGCATCCGGCCCGTGCGCCCCCACCAGCGCACGGCCGACCACCCCGAGGGCAGCGCGATCCGCACCGCCCAGGAGGCGTTCAACCAGACCTACTGCAAGATGCTCCAGATGCCGGAAAGCAGGCCTTCAACAGCAACCCGGCGATGCTGGGCATGTCCGTGGGCACGATGTACGCGGCCGAGGGGCAGGAGCAGAGCCTGATGGCGATGCTGGACGACGACGGCCTGGCAGCTGGCCCCACCTTCGAGTACATCGCCCCCCGAGGACCGCGTCTAGAGCACACGGTCGGCGCTCCGGCGCCCTCAGGCGTCAGGATCCTCGCGCCGTACGAGGACGACGGAACCCGCGATGAGCAGCGCGACGATCACGCCGGTAGCCGGCCGAGGGCCTGGCCCGCCACCGCCATCCCGCCGGAACCAGCGCGGACCCATCTGTGACAGCCCCTGCCAGCCGCAGGGCGAGCCGCCCGTACGGATGGCACGGTGGCGCCATGGACGGCTTCGGGTTCGACCTCGCGCTCATCGCCGCGCTGATCATGCTCAACGCACTGTTCGCCGGCACCGAGATCGCACTGATCTCCCTGCGGGAGAGCCAACTACGCCGCCTGAAGCGCCGCGGCGAAGCCCGCACGACGCGACTGGTGCACCTGGCCGAGGACCCCAACCGGTTCCTAGCCACCATCCAGATCGGCATCACCCTGGCCGGATTCCTGGCCTCCGCCACCGCCGCGGTATCGCTGGCCGAACCCCTCGTACCCGCGCTGGGCTTCGCCGGTCGGGCAGCCGAGCCGCTGGCCATCACCCTGGTGACCCTGACACTCACCTTCGTGACGCTAGTGGCAGGCGAACTCGCCCCCAAACGCCTGGCCATGCAGTACCAATGCCACGAAGTTAAGGCCCTGTTGGCGGTGTCAAGGTTTCAGGGAGAGTGATCTTGTAAGTGCTTGGCGCGGTGCGGATGAGTCGGTCGTTGCGGGCCCAGTAGCAGAGTTGTGCGGTGAGGCTGCTGAGGGGGCGCCCCGAGGTGGGGAGCCCGAGATGCCGTGCGATGTCCCGGGTGTGCATGGCCTGGTTGGAGTTCGCGGCCAAGAGTTGGCAGACCTGGCCCCAACGGCCGGAGAGGGCCCGGCTCGGGTCCTGCATGCTGGGCAGGGCTGGTGGGTGCACGGTGATCTCGATGGCGGTGATCGATGTGCTGGCGCGTGGACGGCCGTCGCGGTTCCAGATGTTGTAGCGGGAGGTTCCGCACTTGACGATGCGGGCGGACAGGCGCATCCGGCGCCCGGGTAGCAGCGCGTGCAGAACGCGGGTGCCGATGTATCCCACCAGGTCGGAAGGGCTGCTCAGCCCTGAGGTCGCGGTCGTTCCGCCCAGGCTGACCACCGTGTCGCGGGCGGCTTCCAGAGCGACGGTGAAGCCGGCTCGATCGGGATCGCAGCCGGGCAGTGTCTCCACCGCGGTCACCATGACCGAGCGCAGGGCCTGGTAGAGGGTGAGCAGTCCCCACATCTCCTGGTTGAGGCCCACCGGGTCCTTCGAACGTAGGACCCGCCCTCTGAGCAGGGTGTGACGTAGAGCCAGGTAGGTGATCTCGATCTCCCAGCGCTCGTGGTAGAGACGCACCAGGTGGTCGGCTGGATCGGTGCGGTGGTCGCTGAGCGTGGTCAGCAGGCGGTAGGTCCCGCCGAAGTCGCCGCCGTCGGCGGTGCGGGAATGGACCTCGGCCTCGATCACCCGCAACGGGAGGCTCCCGATCCGGGTCAGGTAGGAGCCGTCGGGCAGCAGCGCTAGCACCGGCGGTCGTCGGGTGCTGGTAGCACGTATCAGGAACTGAGTCCCCTGAGCTGCGATGTCTGCGAGCAGGTCGTTGCTGTCGAAGGCGCGGTCCGCCAGGAGGAGCATGTCCGGGGTCAGGTGGCCGACCAGGTCGTGGGCGTAGTCGGTCTCGCCCTTGGAGGCGGGGCCGAAGACCGCTGCGACCAGGCCGCGGGTGCCTGTTTCGCACAGGGTCATGAGCATCAGTCGGGGGTGGCCAGTCGGGCCGTAGCGGCGTTCGGTGCGGCCGAGCCAGGACCGGTTGCGCTCGTGGTCGGGGACAGACAGGCTCCCGCAGCCGTCGAAGGCGACCGTGCGCCAGCGGCGGTAGCGCACTCCAGGTGTGGACGGCTGGGCCAGCGGACCGGCCAGCACGTCGAACAGCCGCTTGAACGGGGTCACCCCGACCCGCCGACGCAGGTCGCGAAGTGCCTTCTCCGATGGCTGCGTGTCTTCGGATGTGCACGGGGAAGTGCTTATGGGCCGGCTCCGGCGTGGGCGTGGCGGCCGTCGTGGCGGGGGCCGTGCCAGTCGAGGCACAGCACCGTGGCGTCGTCGGGCAGGTGGCCGTCGCAGGCGTCGGTGACCGCTGTTGTCAGGACGCGCACGACCTCGCGGGGATGTTGGCAGGCGGTCTCGCGCATGAGGCCGGGCAGGTCGACGGACTCGGCTTGTCGTTCCTGCATGCCGTCGCTGTGGAGCAGGAGCCGGTCGCCGGGGCGCAGGTCGAGGGACTGTACGTGGTAGGGGGTGGGTCCGGGGGCGCCGAAGGGCAGGTCGACGTCCAGGCGCACCTCGTTCACCGTGCCGTCGCGCAGGAGCAGCGGCCAGGGGTGTCCGGCGTTGACGATCTGTGCGCCGGTCCCGTCCAGGGCGATGCGCAGGAGCTGGCCGGTGGCCATGGTGTGGTGGCCGTGGTCGAGGAGAGCCTGGTGGATCCGGCGGGCCTGCTCGGTCAGGCTGGCGCCGTCGCGACGAGCGCCGCGTGAGGCATTGACCAGGAGGGTGGCCATGAGCGCGGCGTTGACGTCGTGGCCCATGGCATCGGTGACGGAAAGATGCAGGGTGTCGTGGTCGAGGGCGTAGTCGTAGGTGTCCCCGGCGGCGTCGTCGGCCGGGATCAGGCACGCGGCGAGCACGAACTGTGCGGCTTCGCAGGAGGGCGCGTCGGGCAGGAGCTGGCGCTGGATCTCGGCGGCCAGACTGAGAGGGGTAGCGCGCTGACCCCACCGGTAGAGGTCGGTGAAGCGGCGGTCGGTGACGATGATGTACGCCAGCGCGTGCGCGGCCTCGCCAACCTCGTCCAGGACCTCCTGGCTGACGTGCGGCAGGGACAACTCCAGGACGCCGATGGTGTCACCGCGGTTGGTCACCGGGGCGAACACCCGCTTTCCGTGCCCGGCGTCAGGGGCCTGCACCAGCTCCTGGGTGCGCAGCACCTGGTCGTAGACGCTGCCGGCCAGCTGGATCTGATCGGCGTCGAGGCCGGCCCGCGAGGCGATCCCCTCGTCGACCCGCACCATGTGCCGACCAGCGACGCCGACGAACAGGAACGACAGCGCCCGCGCGTCGAACCGGTCGCGTAGATTGCGCGCCACCACAGCGAGAGACGCCCCTGGCGCCGCGTCCTCCGCAGCGGCGAGCACCTCGGCCAGCCCGAACGGGTCACCCGGCATCCTTGCCTCCGCTCATGCGAATGTCCCAGCCTGCCGGCGGGCACTGCCCGCATGCGATCTCACACCGGTTCCACCTCGGCGGCGGGCAGGCACGCCCAGTCCCTCATTTATGAGAATCACCCTGCGCGACGGCCGTCGCCCGCACGGCAGCGAGGGTCCGCCTCGGACCCTGCTCCATACAAGCGCACATATCTGCATAAAGTCTTATTTGCCACACAATCTGGGAAAGGTGGAAATCTATCCTTCGAAGGGGACCCCGTGGAGGTTGGGCTGATCAACGGCCTTCCCGGCCATCCGCTCCTTGTTCACGGCGCGGTGGTGCTGGCCCGCTGACGGCGCTGGCGCTCGTGGTGTGTGCGCTGTGGTCTTCGGCGGCGCGCAGGCTCAGCTGGGTGTTGCCGGCGCTGGGGCTGGTCACTCTTGTCCTGGTGGTGCTGAGCACCGAATCCGGCGAGTGGCTGGAAGAGCATGTACAGGAGACTGCGCTGGTGGAAGAGCATGCAGAGATGGGCTCTGGTCTCACTGCGTGGGTGATCGCCCTGTTTGTCCTGACGGTCGCCGTCTGGCTGCTCGGCCGCGCGGGCTCCCGCTGGCAGCGTGAGCGCAGCGGTGCGGGCGAAAGTTCCGGCAACGGCGGGACGTCCGCCGTGGTCCGGCGGGCCGCTTCCGTTCCGGTGCGCGCCGCAGTGCTGGTGCTCGCCCTGGCCGTGGCCGTTGGCGCAGCCGTCGAGGTGTACCGGATCGGGGACTCGGGTGCGAAGGCGGTCTGGCACGGCCGGTTCTCGACGAGCGGGACCGGCGCCAGGGGGGTGACCCGGCAGTCGTGTCACCGGCCGCCCGGTGACACATGGGGGAGCTTGACCGGCCGGGCGTTCTCGCCTTGTGTCCAGCCGGTCTCGCGGCTCGGCCAGGAATCAGCGCAGTTGGTTGAGTGCCTGCTGGAAGGCGGCTGAGTGCTTGGCCTCGTCGGCGGCAGTGTTGCGGAAGCAGGTGGCGGTGGCGGTGTCACCGACGGTTGTGGCTCGGCCGGCGAACCCCGGGTACAGGGCGGTCGCTTTGTTGTGTTCTCCGGTGATGGCCTTGCTCAGGTTCGCCTTCGTCGTGCGGACCGGGCCGGCCAGGACCGCTTCGCCTGCAAAGTGCTCGTGCAGCTCGACCCCTGGCGGTGCCCTCGAACGGTCGGGCCAGTGCGGGGTTTCCCGTCCGCCGTGCCTGGGCGGCATAGAGCATGTACTTGGCGTGGGCGAGTGCCTCGCCGTGCATGGCGGTGTCGAGGTTGGTCCGGGTGCAGGCGGCCGGGCCGTAAAACCCTGCGGCAGGCAGTGGCTTTGGGTAAAACGCGCTAATCGGGTGATAGCTGGATAAGATCCCTATATCGATTACAACGACTGCTGACACTGACCTGCGCCGTTCGTAAGGTGGGCCGCCCACCGGCTGGCTCGGCATCGACGTCGGTCGCATCGGTCATCGCTGGCCCTGGGCGTCTGGGCGAAGTGATGGACTCCGGGCCCAGGTATCGAGATCGCTACAGCGCCCGGGCCCCGGCCGCCGGATCCGCATGAACCGGAGGCCGGGGTTGTCTGTGTCCTGGCTGCGGTCAGGGCCTGTCGTCTCGGCGGTCGGTCGGCGGCGCACTGCGGGCCTGACGGCCCTGGGCCTCGCCACCCTCCCCGGGGGAGGGCGGCGACCAGGCCGGGCGGTCGGCATGACGCATTCGCAGGGCAGGGCACAACGATTGCTCGCCAGCCGAGGAAGGTGATCGACATGATGTGGTACGACGGCGGCTGGGGCTGGGGCGGCTGGTTCTTCATGGCCATCTTCATGGTGCTGTTCTGGGCGCTGGTGATCGCCGGTGTCGTCGCGCTGGTCCGCTACCTCGCGGGCAGCCATCACGGCCACCAGGGCAGCCCGCCTTCCCTCTCTGGTGAGTCCGGGTGGGGAAGCAGGCGAGCGGAGGACCTGCTCGCTGAACGGTTCGCCCGCGGGGAGATCGACGAGGACGAGTACAAACGGCGCCTCGCGCTGCTGCGGGAGCACCGGTGAACGCGAGGCGCCCGCGCGGGATGTGGCTGGTTGCAGGGGCAGCCGCTGCACTGGTGCTGGGTATTGCGACCACACTGTTGTTCGCCGCCACCGGTGCCTTCCGCCACAGTGCGCCGGCAGCCTGGCGAGGGCCAGGCACGCAGTGCAGTGCGCCTGCTCTGAGAGGCCACGTGGTGGATGTGACCGTGGGGGACATGGGGCCGGGCATGATGGGCCGCCCCAACTGGCGTACCCCGGGCCCCGGCTGGCAGGGCATGGGCATGATGCGTCTGAACGCCACACCGGGCACGGCCCCGGCCGGCGTGGTGTCGCTGCGGGTCACCAACGTTGGCTCCCTCCCCCACGAAGTGGTCGTGCTGCCCCTGCCAGCGGGTCAGCCCGCAGGCGAACGCCCCACCGGTTCTGACGGGAAGGTCACTGAGACAGGCAGCCTGGGTGAGGCGTCGCGCAGCTGCGGCCCGGGGACCGGGAACGGCATCACGCCCGGCGCGACGGCCTGGACCACGCTGACACTGCAGCCCGGCCGCTACGAGCTGGTCTGCAACTTGCCCGGCCACTACCTGGCCGGCATGTACACCGAGCTGGACGTCACACGGTGACCACGGCACGTCTGTCTCAGCAGGCATCGCGGAGTCTTCCGGCCGGCGGGAGTCAGGCGCTTTGTCCGTAGCCCCCCGGCGTGGCGTGGATACGACGTAGCCCTGGCTGCAACCCCCAGCCCTACGAGCAGTTGGCTAGTGCTCTGACCGGGAAGGTTCGCCGGGTCGGCGGTTCCAGCGGTTGGATGTCCGAAGACGTCCGATCCGATCCGCCGGTCACCCCGAGCGTCATCCCGCGACCTACCGCCGCACCCACGGGGTGCGGTACTTCCATGGCTGCTATTCCGTCGGCGACGACCGGCTGTGGGGCGTCAACCGCCGCAAGAAGGGTGCGGTGAACACCCTGGCCGCACTGAGGTCGATCCGCGCCGCGCGCCCGGACGGCGCCCCGATCTACGTCATCCTGGACAACCTGTCCGCCCACAAGGGCGACAAGATCCGTCGCTGGGCGAAGAAGAACCGCGTCGAGTTGTGCTTCACCCCGACCTACGCCTCCTGGGCCAACCCGATCGAAGCCCATTTCGGGCCACTGCGGCAGTTCACGATCGCCAACTCCAACCACCGCAACCACAGCGTGCAGACCCGGGCCCTGCACGCCTACCTGCGCTGGCGCAACACCAACGCCCGCCACCCTGACGTCCTCGCGGCGCAGCGTCGCGAACGCGCCCGCATCCGCAGCGAGAAGGGCATCCGCTGGGGCGGACGCGCTCTCCCCGCCGCAGCCTGACCAAGCGACCGAGCCGAGAGCGTCAGACCCTCACACCACGCGCGATTCGGTACAGCACGTTCGGACGCAGTGTCCCTTCGGGCGCAGTGAGGTCGTCGAAATCGTCAGCCGGGTCGCGGGTCATTCCGATCCGGCGCATCACTGCTTGGGAACGGAGGTTGGTCGCAGTCGTCACTGCAAGAATCTCGGGGAGTTCAAGCGTTTCGAACCCGAAGGCCAGGCCAGCCAAGGCGGCCTCGGTGGCGTAACCCTGGCCCCAGGCCGAGCGAGCGAGCCTCCAACCGATCTCTACCCCCATGAACGGCATGCCGTCATCCACTTGGTCCAAGCCCGCGAAGCCGATGAACTCACCCGTGGCCTGCACCTCAACCGCCCACCACCCGTAGCCTCGCTGGTCGAACTCGGCCTGGAACCGCGCCACGGAGGCATCGCTCTGTTCGCGGGTGAGCAGGTCGCCCAAGTGCTCCCGAACCTCAGGATCGGCATTCATCGCCGCCCATGGTTCAAAGTCGGAGTCTTGCCATCGACGGAGCACGAGGCGATCGGTGCGCAGTTCAGCCATGCTGCCCAGCCAACGTGAGCGCTGCGCCCAAGGCAATCCATTTTCTTCGGGACTGCTACTGAACTTGAATGGGTGATGTCGGGGACGCGACCTGGTCAGCTGTGAGTGAGTGCCACGTCCCTGCTGGCCTAACCGAACAGGTCGTTGGAGAAGCCTGCGGCCTGCAGCAGTGCGTCCTCGGACATCCACAGCGACACGGTGTCGATCGCGAGCGCCCTGTCGATGAAGCAGTCGCTCGGGATCTCCAGCAGATCGTCGAAGCGAACCTTCTGCCGGGTTCGATCCGGGCTCCGCGGACCTCGCGTCACGGTCTGGAAGAAATCGGCGTCGGTGTGGACGATGGCCCAGCGTGTTGGACCGATGGCGAGGTTGAGGGCGTTTTCGGGGATGTCGGCGCCGCGCCACACAGAGACGCCGGCCAGGCAATCGGCCCCGGCCGCACGGTAGATCTGCGCGGCTCGGCCAGCGTGCGCAACGACTTCGGCGACGCCGGTCACCTGGTATCCGATCTCCACCTGGTCGGCCGGCTGCCAGTACCGGAGGTAGAAGGCTTTTGCGGCTCCTTGCTCGGTCATGCCGCCGCCGTTCAGGGCTCGGGCTTCCCAGGAGGGACCGCTCCCGGCGTGCGCTGCTATTGGAGCACGACTCCGCGCAGGCAAGACCAGCAGGTCAGGGGTCCGGCAACAAGCCGGTGCCCGTCAGACAGCCGTCGATGACATCCGGACGATACTGGAGGGTCTTGAGCTTGCGTTTCACGGCGCGGGTGACCTCGCCGAGGTTCGCTGCGGCGAGGTTGCCGATGTCGCGCTTGACCAATGACCAGACACCTTCGGTCGGGTTGAGGTCGGGCGCGTAGGTGGGCAGCTGGAAGACTGTGAGCCAGTCGGCGTTCGCGTCGATGAACTCGCGAAGCTGCTTGGTCAGGTGCAGGCGGACGTTGTCCCAGACCAGCACGATGGGACCGCCGAGCTGGATGCGGGCGCGGACGATCAGGTCCCGGAAGTCGCGCCAGCCGAAGCCCTTCGGCTGGTCCTTGCGTCCGGTGTACTCCCGGACGGGCCCTACCCCTTGATCGTGGGCACCCTGATCATTGGATCGTGATGATCCATAGGACAGGAGTTCCCGTTGGGGACGTCGAAGTACTCGCCTGA